>JAPOZO010000031.1 GCA_026706025.1 Candidatus Poribacteria bacterium | reverse complement strand
TTAAAATTGTCAAAACTATAGTACATATTAACGTGTGTTTGAAAAAGTTTAAGTTGTGTTTACATTATTTTAGTTACAGAATATTAGACTGTCCTGCGCTGAGTGCGTTGGTCTAAAAACATAGGAGTAATTTATGAATCCGAAAATTTTTAGGTTAACACTATACGTATTATTCGTTCTCTCAGTCGCTTACCTTGCTGCGGAGGAGAGCACGGAAGATGTTGGAATAACTGAAGAGCCGATGCCTATACTGAAAGTGGGTTTGATTCATCCGTTGCTAAATTATGCCACTTTTGGTGATGGTGCAAAACTTGCCTTAGCCGAAATCAACAAGGCGGGGGGTGTGCTTGGGAGGCAGGTAGAGCTTATCTATAAAGTAGAAACGGGAAGCATTGCTGATTCTGCGAGAGAATTAGCTGAGAAGGAAAATGTTGTCGCTATATTAGGTCCGATGTTTTCAAGTAGTGCTGTTAAAGTTGGACCGATCATCAATATCCCTGTCATTGTGGGGGCAACAGGTGCCGATGTGACGAATACTGGGAATGATCCGCGAGATTTTCTGTTTCTCGTGGCGAATTCAAATGCGTTACAAGCAAAAGTGATGGCAGGTTTTGTGGTGAACGACCTCGGCAAGAAAACTGCAGCGATGATTTGGCAGAACGGGGATGTCTACTCTAAAGGTTTCGTTAACGCATTTGATGCAAATTTCAAGGAACTTGGCGGTCGCATTGTTGCCAATCAAATCTATGAACAAGGCGATACAATGTTTGATGGACAACTTGGGATCATCAAAGAGGCAAGCCCTGATATTCTGCTGCTCGCAAGTTTTCCGCCAGAGAACCCCATCATAGTGAAGCAAGCACGGGAGATGGGCATTAAGTCCACCTTTATCGGCAGTGATGGTTGGGATGATGCGTTGATGTTAGACATTTTAGAAGATAACACGCCGCTCGAAAATTCCTACTATTGTAGTATCTCGGATGATCTTGCTGCAGATTTTATTGCTGCTTATGAAACAATGTTTAAAGATCGGCCTATTGGTATTGCGCCGTTAGGTTACGATGCGATGAAGTTATTGGCAATAGCGATTGAAAACGTGCAATCAACCGACCCTGTTATGATTCGGGACGCGGTTGCTGCTATCACTAACTACCAAGGTGCGACAGCTATTTCCGGCTTTGATGAGAACCGTCATCCTATCAAACCTGCTGCAGGTATCCGCGTGTTGAAAATTGTTGATGGTCAACCTGAGCAGCACACTATTGTGAAAGCAAGTCAGTGAGTGTAGTGGCATTTAGTTTTAGATAAATTATTGGATTTCATAGATGTTTGATTTTCCCCTTTCAGTCCCGGTAGGGTTAGGAAGCCGTGAAGAAATTCGCAGAAATCCCCTGGCAAAAACACCCTACTGGGTCTGGGGATTAACGCCTGGTTGTGGCGTGAGAAGTAACGTCATCCGATGATCTTCAGTTAGATATCGGTTAACGACGCTGGCAACATCAGCCGCGGCAACATCGGTGAATGCACTCGCAAGCTGCGGTAAGGTATTACCATACTGGTATTCTATTGTCCCCCAACTCACACCGAGCTGGAGGAGCATCAGATTCTCTGGCAGATTCTCGGGTTTATGTTGCATGAGCGTTTTCATATCTGGCGGTATGCTGAGTTCTGTGGAAAGAGACTGCGCAATCATAGGAACCTGTGCATTGTTTTGGGCTTGCTTTAAGGGGTTCATCAACTCTCGAATTCGCTGTTTTACCCTTTCTATATCTGCATTCGGCTTGAGCGAAGCACTGCCATATAGGTATACCTGTTCAGGCGTGACGAGATCAACGCCACAATGAATGTAACCTGTCAATTCCTTCAATTGGGCATCCTGTGTACAAGCTAACCGCCAAAGCAGACTCGCGATATAGAGTGCTGGATAGTCTCCGTTTTCAGGGCGAGGAATCGGGTAGGCTTCCATATAATGCGTTACATTGACATCCCAAGTGGCGTTTTGATCTTTCGCTATCTTTTGAGGGGCTGTCGGTCGCGGAAGCGTTTTCTCGGTTAAGCTAATAGTTCCGAGTTGTTTCTCCATAGTTTCTTTCAGTGTTTCAGGATTAACGCCGCCAATGACACACAAAAGGACGCGATCTGCTTGGACCAGATGTTGATCGCGATATTCTTCGAGTTCACTGAGTTGCGCCGATTGAATGTCCTCGCGCATTGCTATATCGGTTTCACCGTGCCGGAAGACTTGGTTCCACGCACTTTTTGCCAACTTATGCGTTACTAAGTTGGCTTCGATATAGTCAATCTGGGACAAAACGTTCGGACGTGCCTCAGCGAGACTTTCTGCCGAAAAAGGTAGACCGGCGAGCCATTTCGCGTGTAACGCTAAACCTTGCGTCCATGTATCCGTATTACCGATGAAATCCATGCGCATATTGTCAACCATTGTTTCACCGTTATTTGTTTTGTAGTCAATAGGACCTGCAGTTCGGAGTGTCAGGTAATTAACGAGATGGCTCCACTGTGCCTTTGCTTTCCCGTCAGTGACAAGTCCAAGGGGTAAATAACTGAAGATACCGACATCCGTGGAATTTTCGACATGGAGATTGACAATCCGGATACCGTTGCTTAGCGTAAAGCGTGTCACTTTAGGGACAACATTAGAAGTAAAAAGATTCGGGAAATCCTCTGATGCAGTAGGGACGATGACCTCCTCAGAGACCTGTGAACCGACACTACTGTTTTTGCCGGGGATAGCAGCCTGCCCGATTTGATTTCGCATATCCGGTTTTGCATCAGTTTCAAGAACGACAACTGCCTCAATAATTTCAATAGTGGGTTCCGACTGTGCCTCGAAACTATACGGTCTCTGAAATCTGGCGAGATATTGATGACTCACACCGAGCAGCAATATAACCAAAACCGTCGCTGTACCAAGAGCCATCCATGGCAACAACGGTTTTCCTGTTGGCGGTGATACGGGTCTTATGTCAGCAACTTGCCGCATGATGTTCTCAAGGAGGTTACCAGACAATTGCCAACCGGCAAGCGTTTCGTTAATCAAGCGTTCATCTGATGTTTGTAAACGCTCCCGCGCCCGCTGAAGCCGACTCGTAATGGTGTTCACCGATACACCCAGGAACTTGCCAATTTCCTTCGTGGTCATCTCGCCGAGATAGTAGAGCGTCACCACCGTGCGTTCACTCTCTGGTAATTTTTCCAGAAGTTGCTTGACGATTTCATGACGATGCTGAGTTGCTTCTGTCTCGCGCTGTTCCAATATATAACGCTCATAGGTTAACTTATCTATAGCTTTCACAGACGCGTCCCCCAGCGATTGCATCGCAGGTTTCTTCTTTCGGAGCCAATCGGTGCATAGATTATTTGTAATGACATACAGCCACCCCGCAAACTGATTGCGATTCTTGAGTGTCGGGAGTTTCTCATAGGCTTGAAGGAAGGTGTCTTGCATAATTTCCTCAGCATAATGAAAATCACCGATCTTCCGCCACGCCAAGGCGTGAACACTCTTTTGGTATCTTTGAACCAAGGTGCTAAACGCCTCATCGTCGCCAGATAGGATGTTGTGAATCAACTGAACGTCGTTTTTATCCATCAGGGCTCTCCATAATGCATCAACACAAACAACAGCATTGCTGCTAATGTCTTATATCACTCCGATGCCCGCGGTGTGAGAACTAACGTCATCCGCGCATCTTCGGTGAGATACCGATTAACAACATCGGCGACATCATCCGCTGAGACATTGGCAAGCGCGTTCGCAAACGTAGGTAAGGCATCACCATGTTGGTATTCAAGCAAACCCCACTGTAAACCCAGGTTCCCAAGCATCATAGTTTCTGTCATACCTGCAGGTTTGTGCTGCTGCATTACCATCTCTATATCCATGGGTGCACTGAATTGCTGGGAGAGTGCTGGAGCCATCATTGCAACCTGCCAATTGTTCTCTGGCTGTTTTAACGGGTTTATCAGCTGCCCAATCCGCTGCTGAACCTTTTCTATATCTGAATCCGGTTTGAGTGCCGCTGTGACGAACAAATATGTCTGTTCGGGCGTGATGAGATCTACACCGCAGAAGATACTACCCGTCAGCTGCTTTAGCTCCGAATCCATCATGAGTGATTGATTCAAAAGCACATTCGCTACAAAAAACGCAGGGTAGTGTTCATGTGTTGCGTTCGGAATTGCATAAGTTTCCATATAATGCGTTACGTTCACGTCCCAAGTAGCACGCCGATTGTTTTCCGCTGCTGGTGTTGTTGCACTCGGAAGCGTGTTAGCAGTTAATTTAATTTGCCCGAGTTGTTCTTCCATTGCTGTTTGCAATGTTTCGGATGCAATCCCACCGATGACACATAAAAGCACGCGATCTGCGTGGACCAAGTGGCGGTTTCTGTATGCTTGTAGCTCATTCAACTCGGCGGATTCAATCGCACCGCGCATCGCTATATCGGTTTCGCCATGCCGAAAAACTTGGTTCCACGCTGCCATAGCGAAGAGCCCGGTATGCAGATTATTGGTAACAAAGTCGAGTTCACTTAAGGCTCTGGGTAATTCTTCAACTAAATCCGTTTCTGAAAGTGGAGAATTGGACAGCCATTTGGTTTGCAATTCTAAACCTTGCTCCCAATTGTCCGTTGTGCCCATAAAGTCCAGATGCATTCCATGGTACGTTGTTTGCCCATTACGTTCCATATAATTGCTAATGGGTCCCGTGGTGCGTAATACCAGATGCTCAATGAGATGGCTCCACTGTGTTTTTGCCTTACCATCAGCAACAAGTCCGAGGGGCAAATAACTGAAAATTCCGACATCCGTGGAATCCTCAACGTAGAGATTGACGACCTTAATGCCGTTACTTAAGGTAAAGCGTGTCACCTCAGGCGGCGCAGCGAAAGCGAGAGAAAAATTACCAAGGACAAATAATACCACGATGGCGTGTTTAATTCTGCTGATCATCTTTAATTACCTCCAAGTGTTAGGTCTTCAAAAACCTTGAACGGTTGTTCCGCATGTCAGTTTAAGGCGGTTATGCATACACCTTCTTAAACTTTCGGAGACAGCGAGTAAACAGTGCAACAGCCTCTATATCTTGACGTTCCGGTGAAAACTGATAAACACCGTTGCCTTTTCTGTCATAGGAAAGCGTGTATACGCCGTTTGCATGCCGACCGATCGCTATAATCCCAAAAGCAGTGCCACCAACCCGGGGCGTTACCCCGGTTGAACCTGTAGAAATGGCGATAAGTCCAGCAGCGGAGGCATTTCCAAAAGCAAAAACGCCCGCGGATGTTACACCGATCGAGATGATTCCGCAAGATGAACTGCCAATAGCTATGCAACCAAAGGAAATAGCACCAATCGAAACAAGTCCAAAAGAGATCGCTCCAAAGGAGATCGCTCCAAAAGAGATTGATCCAAAAGAGATAAGACCAGATGCTACTGCCCCAAAAGTTATGTCACCCAAGATAGGTACCCATGAATGCCAGGCATTTAGAAATGGTGTAATTTCTATTTTGGAAAATTCCAAACATTTCACTATGCCGTACGCCAAGAAAGGCAGGAAAGCCACAATCAATAAAACTGCTTCCGATATATGCCACTTTCGGACATACGCGTCAAACGTTTTTTGAAAAGTTTCCGAGTTAAAAGTTTTTGACATCTTTTTCTCCTCTGCATACAACCGTAATGTTAAGCCTTTAAAACCTTAAACGAAAATCAGTAAACAAAGCGATTGTTTTATCGCTTGATTTCTAAAGACGTAATTTTGATGCGGAAAACGTGCATAATCTGAAAAAAATGAAAATTATTTATGGTTGTCTCTCTTCGGAAAGATTGATGCTTGTCGTAATCATGAAGTATAACACATTTTATAGTAAAGTTTAGAATTAACAGGACACTCCACACCGGTTCGGTTAGGAAACCGCGAAGAAACACCCTATCAAAAACCCTACCGGGGGGAGGTAAAGTGTCTCTTTATTTTTAGGTTTTACTATAAACTGTAACCAACACACATGATTGTCCGCGTTCTCAAATCTTTCCACCCAAACCCGCTGCCTTCCTACCTTCAAAACCACAATTTTGCAATGATCACAGGGCAGTACAGCTGTGAGGTATCCAGCAATAAATCCGATTAGAGAAACAATAATGAGAATGGTTAGAGTTGTTTTCTTCATCCTAAAAGTCTTCCGAGCATGTGTCCGAACAGAAATGATCCGCTACCGACTATCAGCGACCCTACGACAATCATACCGATCTTGGACTCCATAATCATGAGTACCAATATGCCGACAGCAACTAAACCACCACTAACAGCTTCGACAGGTCCTGAAGCAAATCTAAACACACACATATTGAAAAATATAAAGACCCCAAGCAGAAGTTTGGATCGTTTGGTGATGAGGGCGTTTGTTTTCAGAAACATATTTATAATAACCTCTATGAAATGGCACAGGAAACCAACAGTTTTCTATGGGACAAGTGTAAACTTATTTTCGGATTTTGCTATAAACGAAAATCAGTAAACAAAACGATTGTTTTATCGCTTGATTTCTAAAGACGTAATTTGGGTAGGGAAAACGTGCATAATCTGAAAAAAAATGAAAATTTCTATTTTTTAACGGTTATCCGGAAGGAAGGTTAGGTTTCAGGACGTGATAAACCGTCAATTATGTAAAGTCCGGAAGTGTTAGCACACAACGCTACAGACGTTCTTATTTGCATCCGATTAAATGTTGCGTAATGAGAATGAGATGAGAACGAGGTGAGGACGAAATGAGGGCAAGCACGAAAATATTGATGATGGGAAAGATTGAGGATGAAATTTGCTTGCAATGAAGGGTTTTCAGACAATGAAACACCCTCAGTTAATTGGCTTGGGTTCCTTAAAGATGTGCCCTATCGTTGATTTTGTAGCATCATTTGTGAGATTGTGCGTCTTATGGCACAGGAGACTAACGGTCTCCTATGCTACATAATGCCTCTGTCAAACAATTAGCACAAGCGGTTTTCAAAACGCATTCGCGACAATCACCAAATCCTGTATATTCACAACACCATCACCATTCAGATCCGGTTCCGCTTCCCCAAGGGCATTCGCGACAATAACTAAGTCTTGTATATTCACAATACCATCACGATTGACATCCACCGTAGGAAGGAGTTCCGCCTTCAAATAAATCTCACCATCCAAATCTGCCAAAGTATGCCGACGTTGATGCTCCACACCGCTTGACCAGCTGGAAACCGCCTGTGGAAGTTCTATCTCCTGTTCCTTACCAGACCGATTATACACCGCCCAGCCGTTAGTGAACTCGCGAATGAACAACCCCTCGCGATCCTCATAAAGCTGCGCTTTGGTTTCGTCGCCACCGATCGGACGACCCAAAGGCGCATCCCAGAAATCATACCAAAGACTCCTACCATCCGGAGTACCCGAACTCACGTTGACATACCCATCTGAATGCGTGAGGCTGAGCGTTGTAAACTGACGCACCGTGCGTTGGCTTGTTGGAGGTTTATGGTCAACGGCCCCCCACAAGAGTGTAAAGGCGGGTTCTCGCAAGTTCGATTCATACCACTTTATAATGTTCTCAAAATGATACAAAGCTTTATGTGTGTAGATTGATTTTGGAGCACCAGCTTCTATAAAAACACCATTGATATACGGCGCAGACTGTGGAAGTTCTGCCTTTGAATTGACCATAATCAAAAAATCATCTGAGACAGCCTCACGGATCCCTTGAAGTATTTGGAGCCTTGCATTCAGTTCATCTTCTTTCGTTACGAGATGGCTGAGTTCGCCACGAAAATCGCCCTCCAACTCCTTCCAGCGATCCAGCCAGATACCATCATAGAGTCCACACTTTGCAATCGCAACAGTTTGTTGAATTATTATTTCGATAACATCGGGATGTGTAAAATTGAGAAGGGGTTCCCAATATTCGTTACCGAGACGATCTACTTTCCATAAACGACGCGCTATCGAACCGTCAGGATTTCGGAACCAATAAGGCGAGTCTTCAGGAAGGTTGAAGAAACGCCCATCGAAATATGGAATCTCAACAATAAATATCATATTCGGATTTTCACGGATCGCCTCCCTATGGACGTGTGAGAGATGTGCTATCGTTTCATGCGATCCAGTCCGTACCGCACCACCAAATGGAGAATTAAAGGTACGTGGATGAACAAGTGGATGGAACGGCTCGAACATGAAAGAGAAATCGTAGTGGACCAACTGATTGAATGGATCCGGATCTTCTTCATAGTTGCTCCTTTTATGTGTCAGAAAAACAGACGGATAGTCGCGATTGTTAAGTCGTTCCGCCACAGGGACTGTATAGGAAGGTCTTGGGTGTTCACAGATAAAATTTTCTTCTGCTGCCTGAAGATGCGATGCGTCTATACCTATAAATTGGTTCCCTAATGGAATCGGATTCGGATAGATAACAAAGGTTTTTAAATTCGTTAGACTCACAAGGGGCGTGAAATCTGAGATGGCGTTATTCTCTAAAATAAGTTCCTGTAGCCCTACCAATCCCGCAAGGGGTGAAACATCTGAAATCTGCTCGCCCTGTAGACTTAATACTCTGAGGTTTTGTAAGTTTGCCAGCGGTGTCAAATCCGAGATCAAACTACTCCCTAAACGAAGTTCCTGTAGCCCTATCAATCCCACAAGCGGTGTCAAATCTGAAATCTGATTGTCATGTAATTTCAAGCATTGTAGGTTTACCAATCCAGAAAGGGGTGAAATATCCACAACTTCATTGCTTTTCATTCGTAAGTCTCGTAGCCCTATCAATCCTGCGAGCGGTGAAATGTCTACAATTTGATTGTTGTGCAATTGCAAGCGTTGTAGGTTCACCAACCCAGAAAGGGGTGAAATATCCGTGATGCGATTATAATTCAACCTTAAGGCCTGTAGATTCTCAAGTCCTGCAAGGGGTGCTAAATCTGAGACTTCACTTCTGTCGATAATCAAGTCCCTAAGGTTCACGGCATGTTCGAGCCCTTTCAAACGCTGAATATTGTGTTCTGTTATTAGATGTAGATGGGATAATTCCGCTATATCTGCGGGATGTATCGGTATACCATCAGGGATTTCGAGTGCTTCACGGATGGCATGTTGTAGGTGGGGATCCGGCATCCAATCTTCGGCATCTTCCGCATAGGTAAAAGCATTATAGACGAGTATGCCCACAACGGACGCGAGGCACAACTGAAACCATAATGATGGACGATATATTTTTCTCATTGTCATAAGATAATGTAATCTCCTTTTTCAAACAGGACTTACGCAGAGATGCGATAAATCGCATCACTACAAACAGATGAACCTTAGAAATATGTGTGTTTCTCAAAGGCGATCCGGTTCGTAGTGGCGCAATTCTGCGGCGTACTCGCCCAAATGCGAAGTGCATTATTGCGCCTTGCGTAAGTCCTATCAAAATGCATTTGCGACAATCACTAAATCCTGGATATTGACAATGCCATCACCATTCAGATCGGGTTCCGTTTCCCCCAACGCATTCGCCACAATCACCAGATCTTGTATATTCACAACGCCATCATTATTGACATCCACAGTAAGAGGCGTTCCTACTTTCAAATAAATCTCGCCGTCCAAATCCGCCAACGTATGCCGACGTTTATCTTTTACACCACTCGACCAGCCGGAAACCGCCTGCGGAAGTTCTATCTCTTGTGCTGCACCACTCCGATTATAGACCGCCCAGCCGTTAGTGAACTCTCGGATAAACAACCCCTCGCGATTCTCATAAAGCTGCGCTTTCGTTTCATCACCACCGACCGGACGGCCCAAGTCCGCATCCCAGAAGTCATAATAGTAGGTTACAAGGGGATGAGGTTCCGCACTCAGGGACACATATCCATTTGAATGTGTCAGGCTCAACGTTGTAAAGAGGCGCATTACGCGTTGGCTTCTTGGAGGTTTATGCGCCGCTTGACCCCATAAGAGTGTAAAAGCGGGTTCTCTCAAGTTCGATTCATACCACTCTATAAGATTCTCAAAACGATACAAATCTTTATATGTGTAGATTGGATTTGGCTCGTGCGCTTCTATAAAAACACCATTGATATACGGCGCAAAATGCGGAAATTCTCGCCTTGAATTGATTATAATCAAAAAATCTTCTCGGACATTTGCCCGGATGCCTTGAAGTATTTGGAGCCTTGCATTCCGTTCAGCTTCTGGTGAGACGAGATGACTCAGTTCACCACCAAAATCAGGGTGCCAACGATCCAGCCAGATACCATCGTACAGTCCGCACTTTGCAATTGCAATTGTTCGCTGAATTATTATTTCGATAACATCGGGATGTGTGAAATTGACAAGGCGTTCTCCATCCAGGTTCCCGGACTCATCTATGTACCATTCACGAACGGCTATCGAACCGTCGGGATTTCGGAACCAATACGGTGAATCGTCAGGAAGATTTAAAAAACGACCATCGAAATATGCGATCTCAACAATGAATATCATATTCGGATTTTCACGAATCGCATCCCTATGAATTTCTGGGAGTTTTGCCATAGCACCAAGGTCCCCACCCCGGACCGCACCACCAAATGGAGAATTAAAGGTATGTAGATTAGTCAGTGGATGGAACGGTTCAGACCTGAAAGAGAAATCGTAGCGGATGAACTGATCGAATGTACTTGGATATTGTTCAGGGTCGCCCGCTCTCTTATGCGACAGGAAAGCAGAGGGGTAGTTGCGAGTGTTTATACGTTCTGTCACGGGAGTTGTATAGGAAGGTACTGGAATCTCACAAATAGCACCAGCGACCGCTGCTTTCAGATGTGGAACTTCTACCGTGACTTGGTTTCCTAATGGAATAGGATTGCCAAATATCAAAAGGATTTCCAAATTCGTTAGAGGCACGAGGGGTGTCAAATCCGAGATAAGATTATGCTCTAAATTCAGGTGTCGTAGCCCTATCAATCCTGCGAGCGGAGAAACATCCACAACTTGATTGTGTCCCACTTCCAATTCTTGTAGGTTTACCAACCCCGCGAGCGGTGAAATATCTGAAATCTGATTGCCGTGTATTTTCAAGTGTCGTAGGTTTACCAACCCAGAAAGGGGTGTAATATCTGAAATCTGATTGTTTTGTAATCCCAAGTGTTGTAGGTTCACCAACCCAGAAAGGGGTGTAATATCCGTGATGCGATTATTATACAACTTCAAGACCTGTAAATTCTCAAGTCCTGCAAGCGGTGTTAACTCTGAGACTTCACACCTACTGATATGCAAGAATTCAAGATTGATGGCATATTCGAGTCCTTTTAAACTCTGAATATCGCGTTCTGCCAGCAGAACTGTTAATGCTGCCATATCTGCGGGATGTATCGGTATACCATCAGGGATTCGGAGTTTCTCACGGACAGCCTCGCGGAGCGCAGGATCCGGCATCCAGTCCTCAGCATCTTCTGTATGGACGGAAGCATTATAGAAAAGTATGCCCACAACGGACGCGAGGAACAACTGAAACCACAATGATTTACACATTTTTTCTTTTATTGTCATACGTTAATGTCCTTTCTTAAAACGCATTTGCGACAATCACCAAATCCTGGATATTGACAATGCCATCACCATTCAGATCCGGTTCCGTTTCCCCCAACGCATTCGCCACAATCACCAGATCTTGTATATTCACAACGCCATCATTATTGACATCCACAGTAAGAGGCGTTCCTACTTTCAAATAAATCTCGCCGTCCAAATCCGCCAACGTATGCCGACGTTTATCTTTTACACCACTCGACCAGCCGGAAACCGCCTGCGGAAGTTCTATCTCTTGTGCTGCACCACTCCGATTATAGACCGCCCAGCCGTTAGTGAACTCTCGGATAAACAACCCCTCGCGATTCTCATAAAGCTGCGCTTTCGTTTCATCACCACCGACCGGGCGACCCAAGTCCGCATCCCAGAAGTCATAGTGGTAGTGGGTGTTTTGGTGATTGTGACGTATGCCCTGTGCATGAAGATCCGCATGACCTGGCCAAAATTCAAAAGGGTGGGGGGGATGGCCAGGGTTGGCACCCATCGTAAATACGACATAGCCGTCAGAATGTGTCAGACTCATTGTCGTCCACAGACGCATCCATTGTAGATTTCTCGGAGAATCCAGCAGTTCGTTGCGAACACCCCTGCCTGCCAAACAGTTGATTTGAGGTTCTCGAAGGTTTTCTTCAGCCCACGACAGCGTGTTCTCGATGTGAAAGAGTCCTGCGTGCGTATAACCGCCCTCATAATTTTCACTCGTTTCCATGAAAAAACCATTGATATATTCCGCATGATGCCGCGTCGGTATAATATCGTTCCCCGTCGTTACCAGTATCAAGAAATCATCATCGACGGCATCACGAATGCCTTGTATCATGCGATCCTTTGCGGCAACGTGTTCTTCTCGGGGCATATCTCCATGTCCAGACGATGCCCATTTATCTATGGCTATTCCGTCAAAAATCCCACATCTCGAAAGCTCACGTGCCTCCTCTATAACCCGTTTTTGAACATCAGGATGCCTGAAGTCCAGGAGAGCAACAGTCCCCCATCTGCGATCTATTATTCTATTTCCAGATTTATCTCTGAACCAATACGGCGAATCCTCTGGATACTTGTCTACGCCTGCACCATGAAAGCCTATACTTGCAAGGAAAAGTATATTTGGACGCCGTTTGCGTATTCCTTCGGCTTCCCCACTCTTCTCACGGATCCTGAGAACCAGGCCGTCTGGACCTTGAAAAAATTCCGCTCCGAACAACCCGCAGGAATATAGATCGTATGCTATGCTCTCCAACCAAGAAAGTTCTGGACGGTTGATAATATACGCACATGTTACTTGAAAAATAGACGGATACGTCCTGTTTTCAATACGAGGACGTATCGGTTCTCTCTCTATATCGCAAACAATACGGTCTATTGGATTCAGTCTCTGAAGTGTTTCAAAGTCTATAGGTATCCCGCCGATCTCTATTGTTACTTCGGCGACTTCGACAAGCCCGTAAATGGGTGTAAAATCGGTAATCGGATTTCCTCCGAGGATCAACACCTCAAGGTTCACTAACCCTTGAAGCGGTGTGATATCTGAAATCTGATTGCCCTGTAATTCCAAGTATCGTAGGTTCACCAACCCAGAAAGGGGTGTAATATCCACAACTTCATTGCTTTTCATTCGTAAGTCTCGTAGCCCTATCAATCCTGCGAGCGGTGAAATGTCTACAATTTGATTGTTGTGCAATTGCAAGCGTTGTAGGTTCACCAACCCAGAAAGGGGTGAAATATCCGTGATGCGATTATAATTCAACCTTAAGGCCTGTAGATTCTCAAGTCCTGCAAGGGGTGCTAAATCTGAGACTTCACTTCTGTCGATAATCAAGTCCCTAAGGTTCACGGCATGTTCGAGCCCTTTCAAACGCTGAATATTGTGTTCTGTTATTAGATGTAGATGGGATAATTCCGCTATATCTGCGGGATGTATCGGTATTGTGTCGGGAATTCCTAAATTTTTACGGACCGCCCGCTCTAAGTAGGGATCCGGCATCCAGTCTTCTTCGTCTTGGGCGTGTGTGATGTCTCCGAGTGTGGTAATCAGTAGCAGTCCGGTCAATATAATTGTAAATAAAAATCCATTAATTTTCATAAGGCGTATTCTCCTCCTATGTAGGGATTCGTTTGTCTCTCTGGGGTTAGAAACTATTTGCGATGGCGACCAAATCTAATCCAACTTGATACTTACAAAATTTTAGGTATGCAGACCTGTGTTTTTCATGAAGAAGTTCATAATGCGTACGCTACAAAGGTGGCAACTTGCGTTAAATCTAAGATATTCACTGTGCCATCTCATTGACATCTACGGGCGGTGAGACCTACTTCAGGTAAATCTCACCATCTAAATCAGGGAGTGGGTGTGATGTGCTGGTGATACCACTCGCGACACCGGTGGTTTGCATTGGCAACTGGATCTGCTGTGCTTTCCCACTGCGGTTATAGACCGCCCAACCGTTGGCAAACTCGCGGATGAATAAACCCTCGCGACCGCGGTAGAGCTGCCCTTTTTCACCTACTGGCTGGCCGAGATCGGTGTCCCAGAAATCATACCAGTAGTGCTGATGCGTATGATCGTGTAGTTTTCCTTGTGCGTGTTCGTCGGAATGTCCTTCCCAAATGGGATGATGATGTGTGTGGGTTAACGATGAAATCCCCGTCACATACGAAACATAACCGTCAGAATGCGTTAAACTCAAGGTTGTAAAAACCCGCATCCATTGCTGGTTACGCGGTGAATCTAAGGGTTCCTCAGCGAGCCCCCAACCCTCTAAGGAATTAATCTGTGGAGATCGAAGATTTTTCTCTGACCATAGCAAAGCACTTTCAATCTCTTGAAGTTCAGTATGGGTGTAACCCTGTGGGTGGTATCGTCTCGTTTCCATGAATGTGCCATTGACATAGGGTGCTAAGTGTGGAATTTTAGAGCGAAGTCCGTTGACGATAATGAGAAAATCATCTCCAACCACTTCACGAATTTTCTGCAGTATAGCAACTTTCGCATCAACCCTATCGCCTTGCCACCAATTTAAAAAGATACCATCATAGATACCACATTTGGCAACTTCAATAGCCTGCTGAACGAATGTATCTTGTGTACCATAGTGATAAATTCCGACGAGAAAAATTATATTTGGATTCTCTTTGAGCATCGTATCTCGCTGTTGCTTTGCTGTCCGAAAATTCCCAGAGATTTTCATTTTTGTAGGAGTCCACCGCCAATGAAGTCCGAACATAGGGTTAGAGAAATACAGGTCGTGATAGACTAATCTTTCGTCCCATGAGAGCGTCGGTAGATTGATGATGTTATGCCAAGCTGCGAAAACGGATGGATACTGGCGAGCCATGATCCGGTCACGGTTCGGCATCTCTGGGATATTAAAGGTAGGGTCATACAGAAATTCTGTCAAATTGGATGTCGGGACAGATGAAATATCGATGCCCCAATTGTCGTTAATCCTAAGGATCTGAAGTTTTGTTAATCCGGCGAGCGGTGAAAAATATTCGATGCGATTGTAGTCGAGTCGTAAATCTCTTAGGTTCACAAGCCTCTCAAGGGGTGAGATGTCAACGATCCTGTTATTTGATAGATGCAAAATCTCTAAACCTACTAATCCCGCAAGGGGTGAAACGTCTACGAGTCTGTTGAGATAGAGTTTCAGTGTCCGAAGATTGTGTAGGTTTGCGAGTGGTGTGATATCCGAGATTTTGTTGGGCGCAAGATGTAGAAATTTAAGATTGACAGCGTGTTCTAAACCCATAATACTTTCTATACCGCCATCCATACTGAGTAACCGCTCAAGTTGCTGGAGATGTTCTATCTCGAGCGGAATATCGCCAAGTTTGAGTTCAGATTGAATAGCCCGACGTAGATTTTCATCTGGCATCCATGCCTCAATATTTTCTCGCTGCATCGGTAACTCGGTTGTTGAGACAGTTTCAGATCCATGTAAGTCTGCACCAGTTCTTTGATTTAAGGCAGTATCCTGTCCAACTTGGCTTCGCAGTGCGGGTTTCGCGTCAGTCTCAAGAACGACGGGTGCGTCAATGATGGCAATGGTCGGTTCAGATGCCGCCTCGAAACTATAGGGTCTCTGAAAACGGGTGAGGTATTGATTGCTCGCGCCAAAGAGTAAGGCGAGCAGAAGGAAAGCGGTACCGAAAGCGATCCAGGGAATAACGGGCTTTGGCGTTGTTTGCGGCGCGAGTTTTATGTCAGCGACCCGCTGCATAATGTTTTGACCTACACTCGTTGGTATCTGCACACCGCTGAGAACTTCTTGAACAAGGAGGGCTTCTTCCTCTTGTAACCGCTTTCGTGCCCGATACAGCCGGTTATGAATTGCGTTTGCAGAGACACCCAAGAACTTGCTAATTTCTTTCACCGTCATCTCGCCGAGATAATGGAGGATCATGACTGTCCGTTCACTCTCCGGGAGTTTTTCGAGAAGTTTTTTGACGATAGCACGGCGACGCTCGGTGATTTCTGTATGCCGTTGTTCCGATACGTGATGGGTATAAGAGGATTTTTCAACTTCTTCCACAGGTGTGTCCTCCAACGATTGTATCGTAAGATTTTTCTGCCGCATCCGATCAAAACAAAGCCGATTTGTGATGACATACAGCCACCCAGCAAATTTATAAGGGTCCTTGAGGGTCGGGAGTTTTTTGTATACTTGAAGGAATGTGTCCTGTGTAATCTCCTCAGCATCGTGAAAATCGCCGATCTTCCGCCACGCCAAGGCGTGCACGCTCTTCTGGTGCCTTTGGACCAAGACATCAAACGCTGCTTCATCGCCTGATAATATTCTTTGAATCAGTTGAACATCATTTTCTTTTTCCACGAGGTGTCCTTCCAATAAACAGTTGGGGCGTGTCCGTATCCGCCGAAGGGGCTTAATCAGATGCCGAATCTTGTAAAACTACGTAGGGCGATACGGTTCATATCTTCTATTATTAAAGACGAAGCTTTGGGCGGAAAACTCACATCATTTGAAAAAAAATAACAAAAAATCAGGATTTTTAGCAGTTGTTCTGCGAGTATCGGTTCTAAACGCAGGATAAACCCCGATTGCGGAGGGAAAACACACAATGAGTGTCCCTGCAAGACGTTTGGACACTTTTGAAAGGATTTTTTTGTGAGACGGGAGTAATTATAGGAATATACTAAAGAAATTTGGAGAAAACAAACAGCATGTTGGCATTGGGTTTTGAGAAACCACAAGTATGACCACACATAACGCACAACGTGAAAAGCAAAGTTCCCAACATTTTGCCCGTTTTCATCCATCGTTTTCATGTAACGTGTGGAATAGGATAGTGAAGCGTCTTCAATTAAAAGTAGGTTTCTAACTTCGCGCGAGCGTTCAAGACACCTTCAACAATCGGTTGTGGTGTCTCCGCGTTCAATCCTAAATAGATCAGCATGATTTCTTCGGTGTAGCCGACCCGGTCTATTTCCTGACAGATAGCAGGAAAATCCATCTCCGGTGCCCAGAACGGTTCGCTGCCTGTTTGCGAATCGACACCGCAGTTGAAATAGACGCTAACCAGTCGTTCTGACAACGTACGTAAGGCAATAACAGGATCGTCTCCGGCGCGCTGGAAGTGATACGGGCTGTAGTAAAAGCCAAAATTTTCGGAAGGGATCGCGTTGAGTATCTGCTGCGTGCGTTCAAGGTTATAGGCGAGACTTCCCTCGTGCGCATAGAGGACAAGGGTCAAATTGCGGGTTTCCGCTTCCGCAGTGACCGTTTTGAGATGATCAATAATCGTGTCAATCTCACGAGTGGTGGCATCTTCATTGCCACCACTCGCGATGCTGACGATTGGAACGGAAAGCCTTTGGGCAGTGTCGAGAATTGAGATTAACGCTTCAAGACCATCTGGCGCGTCAACCCGGACCGTGCTCAGCATGGATTTGAAATTGAGCCCAGTCTCTTCTCGAAGTGTGTCAATAGTTTCGGCTTCCACATCCGAAAAATGGGGTTGCGCGAGTTCAATAGCGGATACACCGCCTTCGGATAACTCGGTCACAAATGCCGTCAAAGGAAAAGCGGAAAATGGAAGGGTACTTGCACAATAGGTTCTCATAATTTTTACCCCTATAAGTGTCAATTTTAGACAGGAATAACCGCCGCGCCACTAGGCCCGGTAGGTTCGGTTTCCCAACCGAACCGGATTTTACACGAAAACCTTGAAGACTTCAAAACCCTTTTCAACGGCGTTCAACCCAACCTACTGCCACAAGGCTCTCTTGCTGACCGCTGACTGCTGATGGCTGACCGCTATTTACCCATTTCCTTGAGTGCAGTTAGACAACGTTCGACAGCCTCAAGTGGCGGGTAGGCATCGCTTTCATATTCAACGATGTACCATTCCGTGCCACCAGTTGTTTCGCAGATTCGGAAGATCTCGTCCCACTGCACACTGTCTTCACCGATAATAGGGCGGAAACCGGCGTGTCTGTCCGTTTCACCTATTGATTCGTCATACGGCTTGAGATGGACTGTGCCAGCGCGTCCCGGGTATCTCTCCAGAATACCGACGAGATCGGCGCCACCAGACAACGCGTTGCCCATATCCAGCTGCATCACAACGCCGTCATTCGTATTCCCGAAGAAGGTATCCCACGGTTGCTCACCATCGAGCGGCGTAAATTCGACGTGATGGTTATGGTAACCTGTCACCATATCGTGTTCGGCGAGTTTATCGGCGATTTCATTGAACGTATCGGCTAACTTCAACCAATCTGCCCGCGATTGACGCAGTTCGCCCGGTATCCCCGGAACGATAATATAACGGTTCTCCAAAACTTTATTGAATTCAATCGTTTCGGCGAGGGTGTCTTCTTGGACGAGGTTGAACGGTGTATGCCACCCACAGCAGACCAAGCCGAACTCGTCAAGATAGCCTTTCAATTCTTCAGCAGGGTGTTGCGGGGGACCGGCGAATTCAACGCCTTCGTAACCCATCTCTGCGACCGCTTTTATCGTGCCGCGGGCATCCTCCGCCAACTCATTTCGGACAGAAAACAGTTCTAAACCAATCGGTACTCTTGCCATGATTTTCCTTTCATGTGCTTTCGCAGAAGCGTAATGCGTTCCGCTAATAAAATTTGTTGTTAACTTATAAAAAAGGCAGGACAACCCTTGCCATTTCAGAACGCCTATCGTGCAGTATAATTGGGTGCGAGTGGACAGGTTCGGTGGCGTGATAAGAGTGCCACTCGTGCCAAACCGTGAATTAGGAACGCTGCGCCCATTTGTGATTCATACCAATTTATCCCCGATGCACCGTAGGGCAGCGTTTCTGGGAAATAGACCTCTAATACTGTCTCGGCAAGTTCAATGCCGCCATCCAACCACACCGATTCACCGGTGATGTCGTAGAGATCGGCGAACAATTCAAGCGTAAGACCGGCATCCGATGCTGGAATCTTGAACGCTTCCGTCTGAACGCGATCGACCGGAAATTTCTCATCAAGATAGGTGTTACCCACCGCGAGCGCGTATTCCATCAAGCGTTCATTCTGCGTCAACCGCCATCCACCGAGGCATAACACCCCAGTACTGCACGAAGTTCCGGCACCGTAGACACTTCCCCATGCGGACATACGTTCAACAATCCGATCCGTCTCGCACTCGCATAAACTGATAAATTCACGCGTTTCGAGGTTATGCGGTGCAGCGAGAAATCCGTCAATGTAAACCGAGCCGTATTGCCGCATCTGGTCTGCCAATTCAGGGAGAAGCGATGCTATCAACGTTGCAGATTCAAGCAGACTGATCCCCAATGAAAACGTTTGCGTGGGGGCGTTCATCTCAAAAAACCGTTCTGCCTCTTTGGGTGAACGACTCTCGATACGCAAAAGTCCACGCGTATCCCGTTTTTCCCACCAGTAGTTGGTATAATTCTGGATCTGTTGAAGGGTTTCAGGACGTTGTTCTTGCGTATATGCGAACGCCAAATCGAGGATGTAAAAACCTGAATGCCGTGGAAAATCACAGGCGCGACCCCCGCGAACGAGGTGTGCTTTTGTGTCGATATTCGCATGACGGATATATTCAAGTCCATCGCCCTCCGTCCAGTGATAATCCAGCCCATCGGCGAAACTTTGCACACAAGCGGGGTTAAAGGTATTCAGTTTTTGCCAGAGCCACAGCGGAACCTGACGCAGATGGTCGTGAATAGCGGCACCCCCTGCCGGATTCCGCGAACATCCGACCCGTTCTTCAATCAGCTGCCAAAACGAATGCTCGCCCCAAGGGAACAGGCCCGTCGCCGTCCGCGTGCAATGCTGGGCAAAGTGCGCCAAGTAGCGATCTACTGCTTCGGCGTATTCCGGTTTCGATTCAGTTTCAGCAAGCGCGTTCATTGTGGCGAGCAACGGTTCATCGTGAATAAGATTACAACCGAGGTGTGCGCGATCACCATCCCTTTGCCCCGGAATCTTGGGCGGTTTCTCTGTTAGCATCTCGCCCGTTTTCGGATGTAGAATGGATGGGAACAGCCCTTTGTATGGCTTACTACTTTCGATCATCAGATCAATAGCATTGCATATTTTAGTGATAATCAATGCCGCGTTTACCACAAATAGCACCTCCGCACTGCTGAATGAAAATATGCTATCATAAACAGCTTAAAAGGTCAAGTATGATGGAGTAGTTTTCCAGGATCATTCAATTTTAAGAAATTATTGGATTGGACGTCTTTTTTTGCAGGATCCGGTGCGAAACGCTGCGACGGGCTGCGACAGGCTGCGAAAATTTCAGCGGTTTTTTAAAAAAACATAACATATATTAAGTGTTAACACCTGCGAAAATACAACACCAAAAACGGACAATTGAATGACCCTGAGTCGTTTTCAGGTTACCTTGCAGTGAGAGTCGTCAGAATCAGGATTTCAGGATTAGAGCGGTGTCTTCTACTGCTACGAAGCACGTTTTTGAGCAATTTGCTTGCCACCTCATCTTTTCTGTTGTATAATCGCGATATAGTTCAGGACTTACGCGACCTTGGCAGTAGAGTCTAAAAATTGACCGTAGGGGAAACAGATATGAGATTTTTGTCGGTTTTTTCTCTAATCCTCTTGATGTTGATGTGTGTGGGCGTGTGTCAGGTTTTTGCGAAAGCCCCGACAACGCCGAAAATCCTGTTTACGTCCACACGGGACGGCAATCACGAGGTGTACATGATGAATCCCGATGGCTCCGAACAGGTGAACTTAACACAGCATCCCGCCCGTGATGTTAGTGCCGTATGGTCCCCTACGGGTGAGCAGATTCTGTTCTCCTCGGAGCGTGGCGGTGTGTGGGACCTGTATCTGATGGATCCGGATGGCACGAATGTCCGACGCGTCTTTAAAAAAAAAATAAAGGCGGAGAGAATAAACGCGACGTGGTCTTTCGATGGTAAACAGTTTGCTTACAATTACCGGGACCGGGACCGTCGAAAGTCCGGTCTCTATCTTGGGACGTTTGGTGAAGAGGATGTTGAACCCTTGCCGTATGGGAATTCCCCTGCGTGGTCTCCAGATGGTTCAGAGATTGCCTGCTCTGTCTCTCACGCGCTGGGAGCTCGACTGACCTTTATCAACGTCCGCACACGAGACCGAGAACAACCGCTCCCCGATAAAGTACTACCATGGCAACGCCTTCCGTCTTGGTCTGCTGCAGGCGATAGACTTGCGATTTCTGGGAACAAACATCCGATCCCTGCCATTTTGGATAGGGACCTGCACGAGGCATGGCGGGACAAAACAACAGTCTATATTGTCAATCGCGATGGCACGGGGCTGCGGCAACTTGTTGAGGAAGCCGGGCCCAATATAAGTGTTGCTGAGTTATCGCCGGATGGTTCGCAAGTGCTTTATGCACAGGAAATTAACGGGAATGAGCAACTCTTCAAGTTGGATATAAATAGCGGGGTTCGGACGCAGTTGACGCATATTGGAGCGCCTTTTCATCAAGCGAATTTTCAGGGAGATTGGTTTGATCCGGCGTATGCGTTGCCGGTATCGCCACAACCGCATTTGCTCACGACAACATGGGGCGAAATGAAAAGAGAGGAGTCTCGATAGAAAAAGCAGTTTTTCTTTCTCATTAGGACTTATACAGCCACCATTATCTACGAAAATTCGAGATTTAGACAATTTTTGCGCATTAGGAGAGATTTATGCACGTTGGACTCATGGAAGGAACGATTCGCCGAGAAACACTCACCGAGAATCTTGATGCCGTTGTGGAACACGGTGTCCATCATCTACAGTATCATGTGCCAGCATCGGGACCCTCGGTCGCCGATATCCGCGAAGAGATGGACGCTCGACAGATTACAATTTCCGCACTTTCAGGCACTTATAACATGATTGATCCAGATGTTGAGAAACGCCACGCCGGGTTGCGGATGTTGCGTTCTGTCGCAGAGAAATGCGCGCCGATGCAGACATCGGTCATTACGCTCTGCACCGGTTCTCGTGACCCGCAGAGCATGTGGCGCGCACATCCTGATAATAACACGCCAGAAGCGTGGCGCGATCTCGTTGAATCTATGCAACAGGCGTTAGCAGTAGCGGAGGAATACGACGTAGTGCTTGCGCTTGAACCTGAAGTGGCAAACGTGATTGACTCTGCACAAAAAGCGCGTCGTTTGCTTGACGAGATGCAATCCCCTTACTTGAAGGTGTGTATGGACGGCGCGAATATCTTCCACAAAGGTGAGCTCCCAAAGATGCGTGAAATCCTTGATGAAGCGTTCGCACTCCTCGGCGGAGACATCGCGCTTGCACACGCCAAAGACTTGGATCGGGACGGTCAGGCGGGACACCTCGCCGCGGGGACAGGGCTGCTGGACTACGATCAATATCTCGGTTTGCTAAAGGAGAACGGTTATGATGGCGCAGTCGTACTGCATGGACTGTCGGAAGCGCAAGTGCCTTTTTGTACGAACTTCTTGCGTGAGAAAATCGCTGCGCTGTAGAAGTGTATACGGCACACGGCGCGTGCCTATTACTATGTTACGGCACGTCGGCGCGTGCCTACTACTATTAATTTCAAACTGTGCCGGACATCCGTTCCGCTAACCGAGCAAGTGCAGGCGACGTATCCAACTTTTCGAGTTCTGCCTCGATCAGTGTAAAGTGTTGCGTCTCAGCGAGTGCGGTTTTGATGGCAGCTTCAAACTCACCTTCCGTTCGGACATGAATGCCGCGCCCTGCACTAAAGAGTGCAGGTATGCTGCTATAGTTCCAACACCCGATATCGTTAAACGGTCCTTCAAGCAGATGCCGTTCCGTGCCATATCCGTGGTTGTTTAAAAGAAGGATAATTGGATTAAGCCCGTAACGCAGGGTTGTTGAGAGTTCGGTGCCGGTCATCTGGAAAGCACCATCGCCGACGATAACAAGGGGACGTGTATTCGGCATACTGAGTTGCGCGCCGATCGATGCTGGTACGGCAAATCCCATTGAGGTATAGTAGGCAGGACTGATAAAATCCGTGTTTTGAGACATTCGCAATTCCACAGCCCCGAAGAGACTATCGCCAACATCCGCAATAACGACCAATCCCTCGCTAATAAATTCGTTGAGGTGTCGGAACAGACGGCGAACCGTTAGACGTGCGTCAGGCTCGACAACAAACGGCTTTGAATCTCGGTGTGCCCATTCCAAATTCGGTTTCCGCCGCTTTCGGAGTTTCGGCGAATGGATGCCGTCAATAAAATCATCAAACATCACCTCTTCATAAGAGTGATAGCGAACTGTGATTTTTTCCGACGTAGCATAAATCGAGCGCGCCCGGTCCAGGTTGGCAGTGTAAATCCCAAGATTCACGTCTGTCATGAACGCACCGAGGATGATAACACAATCCGAATCTTCAACAAATTGTCTAACTTCTTCCCGCCCCATCGCACCTTCATAGATACCTAAGTAAAGCGGATGTGATTCCGGCATCACCGATTTTCCGAGGAGCGTTGCCACCACAGGAATACGTTTCTCTTCTACAAAGCGGATCAATTTGTTTTGATAGCCGAATCTGTGTACCTCTACGCCCGCGAGCACCACCGGTTTTTTACTCTGATTAATGAAATCAATAGCCTCCTCAACAGCGGCATCTAATGTGTCCGGGTCACTGAGATGTCCACCCGTTGAGGGACGTTGGTAGAGCGTGCCGCGGACATCCACCATATCGCGCGGGAGTTCCAAGTAACCAGGGCGTTTATAGCGATACACTGCATCCAGCACCCGATCAATTTCGTTGAAAGCCGTAAAAGGTTCATCCAGCAGTGCAGTCGCGACGGTAATCTCGTCATAGATATGTTGCTGTGTATGGAAGTCCCTGACTTTATGGTGTAGGAGTGCATCCTTCCCGCGTTCTCTGATACCCGGCGCACCGCTAATAACGACGACAGGTGATTTTTCGGCGTAAGCACCCGCGACAGCATTCACCGTTGATAACCCACCGACACAATAGGTGACACAGACTGCGCCCATGCCTTTTGTGCGTGCGTAGGCATCGGCGGCATATCCTGCTGCGTCCTCACGGGTCATACCGATATGCCGAATTGAACTTTTTTCTATGAGGTCATAGAACCGCAGCACATAGTCGCCGGGGATACCGAAAATGTGTTCAATATCGTAACTTTCGAGTTTTCTGATTAAGTATTCGCCGATGGTTGGAGGTCTGTTAAACATGAGGTCACCTCGTTGTGTATATTTGTTTTTACCACTTCATGGTGTTGCACCGTTATTAACACGCCTCGGCGTTTAGGATTGCCTCAGTTTTTCGATTTCTGCTGCTGTGAGACCCGTTGTTCGTGTAATAACTTCGGTGCTTATGCCTTCACGGATCAGTGAACGGGTAATCGCTTCCTTTTCTTTCTGCCTTCCTCGATTATGTTCATCTATTAGCGTGTCTTCCCAAGACTCTTCATCTTTGAGTACCCTGCGCTCCGCTGGCGAGATGTTATCAAGTTTAACCGCATCAATCACCCTCTCGAAAATTGGGGAGTTGTAGTGGCTCTCGTCTATCTCGCCATCCAGGGAATCCAAAACGAGTTCCAACCACACTTTGATGCCAGACGGGGTCTTATCGTTGACCATACGCGGTACCACAAACACAAGTTGATGCGGATAGACATTGACTTTACGGTTAAATTCGTTGACAGGATTGAAATCTGTGATAGCAACACTAAAGTCTATTTCGTTCTCGCTGTAAGGACTCGTTAGGACAACAATTGTGTAAACTGTCCGGTCAAACTGATACGCCTTGCTGTTCTTCACCTGTTCGACGAGGTTGATGAGATGATAATATAGGAAACGATCATAGAAGTGGCCTTCTTTGACGTGTTGTATCTCAACCACAATACGAGATTCCGGATCCTCAGCAAACAAATCGTATTCAATATCAACCTGCCCAATGGGTTCAAGGAATTTGTAGCCGCGATGTACCTCATCGGTATGGAATTTGATACCTAAGACATCCTCAGCAAATTGACAGAAGATCTCGGGTTGACCGAACGCTTTCTTAAAAGCGGTGTCGTATCGTAAGGGAACAACTTGAGCCATTTTGGACTCCCTTCGTTTGCGATATAAGAGACATCAAATCAATTAGATTAATTTTCTTAGTAAAACACGTGGCGATAGTAGAAGTATCCCTAGGAAAAGAGGTTTGTACCATTACGCTTTACCGTTAATACCCAATCAGAATAATACCTTTCAAAGGCAGCACCAATCGGCTGCTGATGTATAACGTTTCCAAAAAGGTATAAACTTTCTGAAAATCGTCGCCACCCCTATAATCATTTCTAACAGCCAAGATTAGGAATTCAACGCCATGCATCATTGATGCCTGAAAAATGTCTTTAAGAAATGCATAATTAGCAGTTGCTCTGCCCGCTTCAACTTCAATAACTATTTTCCCATCATTGCTTACACCATCGGCGTTGAAAGACTGGTCAATGGTATTATTCAAGCCGAAAAGAACGGGCACAGGAATTTTTTGTCCTTTTGTTTTTCCGGTTTCTACTGTGAATCCGATCTGTTCAAGATGAGACCTCAATATGTCCAAAACTTCGTCACTTTTCAGTTTGTTTTCAGGAGACCTTATCTGATCGTACGTCTGTTCAAAACATTCAATAACGTGTTGAATTTGCTCGGTTATGCCTTGGGATCTGGGAAACAGTTGGTATCTTAGCATATCCATGAGTGCCTTTTAAGTAAAGAGCAAGTTGAAAGCAGAGCCATTCGGTTCTCAGTTTTTTACTCCAATTTTGGACCCCCCGGGCCCGGTAGGTGCGGTTTCCTAACCGCACCGGATCCTGAAAAAAGGACGAGAAATTCTATAATTTCTTAAAACTGAATGACTCTGAAGTTGAAAGTAGCTAGTAGATTAGTACGGCAGTTTCAGTTATCCTCTAAGAGGTCGGCGCGAATACTTGGAAACTGGCTAAGCAATTCCTTGGAGTTGATAGCAAGCTTTTCAACAGCGCGTTGCACCTCCGGAGAGTCTTTATAATGATGGATGTGACTCAAGGAAATTACAATCTTATTATGTGCCTCATCGATTAACTGAATGATTTCTTCATCACCATATGCTAATTGCCAAGCAACATCAAAACGCGCCTGCTTATTATTTTCGAGGTATTGAACGGCCTGAGGATTTTCAAGAAGCCTGCCGAAGTCAGCAGCGTTTCGTGAACCGGTCAAAAGCGGTGGATGCTGTTGAGTACCAAATAACCATCGCGCAAAATTCGCGAGTGCACCCAAACGGTGTTTGGGAACTGGCGTTTTTGCGTCATCTGGCTCGGCAAAGATGTCAAACCCCAGATACTTTTGAACTCCTAACGTTTGGATGGAAAAAGACATAGTGATGAATCTAAATTCAGCGTCTGCGGCAGAAAAACCCTCTAAAACGTCCTCCATTTGCCGCAGAAGC
The DNA here is from genome assembly GCA_026706025.1 of Candidatus Poribacteria bacterium. NCBI lineage: Bacteria > Candidatus Poribacteria > Candidatus Poribacteria bacterium. The sequence continues at coordinate 79,262 of JAPOZO010000031.1, read as the reverse complement.
CGATAGGATATATAGTGATATCGAACCCTGGAAATGCTGCTTCCAATCATTCGGTTCACATCTTCATAACTCATACCTTGTTCATCAATCAATTTGGCGATATATTCCGATTTTTGTGTTGGAAACCATTGTTTGATGCCAGTAACACCATGATGAAACGCTTGGAACGATTCAACTTCCTGACGAGAATGAATCTGTATGTACGGTATTTTCTCAAAAAGTTTTTCGGGAACACTCTTGTTTTCAACAAGTGGAGCCCATCCTTTGAAAATCTCTTTCCCGTTAATGGCGTGACGAAGATAGATTAGGGCAGCGACGCGCCGATTACCATCTACGACAACAAATCGTTGTTCTCCATCCGATTCTTCTTTGACGACCAATAACGCCTCATGTCTCCAAAAACCGTTCTCCAAGTAAGACATAGCAAGTTCATCAAGATCCCAATTGCCCATCATTCCAAGGATCTCTTCCTGAGAAAGATTAGCATCTGTTTGATGACGACCGATTCTGGGATTCTTCGCATCAAGATAAAGATCATCAAGTGTCGCATATTGAAGTTCCGTTGTTATTCTCATGTTTCACCTCAGTCTAAAGCTCGGAATAAAAAATCTCCGAGATTCACACAACTTCCAGCACAAACAAAGGTTCTCCTTACAAGAAGGTTCTACCTACGTATCTAACGCGATGGCATGTCGGAGAGCCCTTCTTACGAAAGGGTTGAAGATAGCCCGGTATATATTGACAATTTCTGTTGGCTGAAGAGTGCCGCTCTTGTAGGTATATCAGTGCCAGCCTACCGATAGCATTCGGTGGACAGGACACGTGCAAGGATGCACGTGATGCTATTCCTGTCCAACTGACCCTTTAACTGTACTACATTTTTGAGAAAATGTCAAATCTTTTTTAGCGGTGTTTGGCAGAAAATACTTACTACAAAAAATACGGGAAAAAGCAAATCGACAGATGAGGTTTAAAAAATAAATTGGGTAATTGCGGCTATGCGACGTGCGATGAATCGCACTACTACGAACCGATCTGCTTGTTATCATACGTCTTAGCGTTACCCGATTAAATTCTTAATCTTCATGTGTTGATTTGATGCGGTACTGTTTTTTCAAATTCCTCGGTGACAATAAGGGCAGCATCTGGAATTCTCCGAATATTTACTGTGACTTTCTCGCGCCTCGGACTGCCATCAGCATTTCTAAACCCTTTCTGAAATGAACCACCACATTGACTCAGTGTTTTAGTATCAAAACAGACAAAGTGGATTTCTGATAAGATAAACTCTGTTTTACGCCTTCGCGACATTGCTCCCCTGTTTATCCGGTTCACTTCATATTTGCTGATCCCTTCTTTCAGTTCATCATGCCATTTTTTAAAGGTTCGTTCTTCGTCGTTGTATTCTACCTCACCGATTGCGAGAATCACTCCGTAGTAACCGTAATCACTTATCGTGTTTACTATGGCTTCGGTATCGTTTGTAATAACCGTATGATTTGTCGTATTGGCCGCATGTGTCTTAAAGTCCCATGAGATTTCACGAAACGCGTCAAACTCTGTCCTGCCATATTTTTTACCTGGCATTTCGATTATGGCATCAAAATGTTTTTGACACAAAAATTCAAAATAAAACCCCATCCATTCCATCTGCCGCCACTGTCTGGAACCGCCCTCTTTCATTTCAAGAATGGCACTTCTCCCATCCCAAACTTTTGGCATGTTTCGAGAGGCGTTTTGCAGTTTCTCAACCGTGTCAACTATCTTTTCGTTTATCATAACAAAATCACGTGTCCTGACTAAATAAGTCCCATACAGGTTGTTCTTCCGTTTTTTGAATTAAGTATTTTCCCGATTCAAGCCGATCAAGAGCGAATTCGTAATATGCTGGCACAATCTCGAAGCCTATGTAATGCCGTTCTTTCATTTTGCTGACGACAGCAACCTGCCCAGAACCCAAAAACGGATCCAAAACAACATCGCCTTTTTCACTGGAGTAATCAAGTATCTTTTCAATGAGTTCAGCTGGCAATTTCGTTGGCGTTTTGATGGCACCTTGCCAATATTCTCTCTTGATTTCCCAAACGTCTTCTTTGTCTTTGTAGTGTGCCGATCCGCCGCTTTCAGTCTTTGCATCCTTATCAAATCGGCGATAGGGATAAAACTTTCGTTTCCTGTCGTTTTTGCACAAGAAAAGACAATGGTAGTGGGAGGTTACGTACTTACGCTTCGTAACAACACCAAACTGATATTTCCAAATGAGGTGATTGACAGTCGTGAGCTTGCACTGATCAATTGCTATCAGAAGATCTTTTAGATAGTTCCAACCTGAAAAGATATACATACTACCAGAATCCTTTAGGACTCTCGTCGCAGCGGTAAGCCAGTCAAGCGTAAAAGCAAGATAATCACTTCCCTTGACTTCGTTGTAACCCTGAAGGACACGATCCCCTTTTCGGTTGTAATTGTGACGAGTTGCCTTGAAGTCGATCGCAAAAGGCGGATCCGTTATGATGAGATCAACACATTCATCCGGCATTTCGGACATCAACGCAATGCAGTCCCCCTGCTTGATGGTGTCAATATATTCAGGATGTCCCATTTCTTTACCTATCCAAGTTTACGTCGTTGATAAAATTTCAAGGAACGCTGTCATATATCCGATGGCATACGCGCGGCCTCGGTGTCCCCAACCTGTGTCATCTACGATGTGAGGCACATGGTCGGTAATCATGAAACCTGTGAAACCGACTTCTTTGAGCGTGCGCATTACATCAAACATATCGCAATTGCCGGTGTCAACAAAGGATTCAGCAAATTTTGGGACGTGTCCTTCCACATCACGGAAATGGACATAGAAAATCTTGTCGCGTTCTCCGAAATAGCGGATCGCATCCGTGACACCCGGTCCCATCTCCGACCAAGAACCGACGCAGAAATCGAGTCCGTGTATTGGACTGTCAGCGATCTCCATGCCGCGTTTGAAGCCTTCAAAATTGCGGAACAGACGCGGTACGCCTGCAAGAGATTCAACAGGCGGATCATCGGGGTGGAGTGCGAGTTTAACGCCTGCTTCTTCTGCGACGGGCAGGATGGCGTTCATGTAGTATTCGTAGTTTTCCCACATTTCGGCTTCAGTGAAAACGCGTCCGTGCGATAGCGGTGCGTCTTTAACTTCGTCCATATCAAAACTCGTAACTTCGGCACCGCCTCTACCGGGTGTAGTTCGAGAAGTTCGCCAGACACCGCTCGGCATCCAGTGGTATCCGAAGATCTCAACGCCAGCCTTACCGATATTGCGAATCGTTGTCGCCATATTCTCAATTTGCTCATCACGACCCGGTAGACCGAGCATCGCTTTGTCGTAAAACGGGACCGGCACATTCTCAAGTGCTGCTAACCGGAGTCCAACCGCTTCTACCGCTTTCCGAAGTTGCAAGATGTCCTCAAATTCCCACCGTTCTGTACCGGGGAGTTGTGCCGTGTTGAGCAAGACATCTTCGACACCGAGTTGTTTGATAAACTTCAACCGTTCTTCACTGAGTTCACTGAATTGACCTAAACCGAGACGCATCTTGCGTGCCATAACCTTCTCCTTCATAGGTTCAAAATTGCTTGTTGCTATCCAGTAAAATGGTGACAGGACCGTCATTAATGAGTTGCACATCCATCATCGCCTGAAAGGTACCGCCTTGCGTTGGGATATTCTGCTGTTTTAGGAGGGTGATGAACTGCTCATAAAGTGTGTTTGCGACTTCAGGGCGGGCGGCATTAATAAAACTCGGTCGTCGTCCTTTACGGCAATCACCGTAGAGCGTGAATTGCGAGACAACCAGAGCTGCCCCTCCTGTTTCGAGAAGCGAACGATTCATTTTGCCGTCTTCATCCTCGAAGATACGCAGGTTAGCGACTTTATTGGCAATATATTCCAGTTCTGTTTTGGTATCGTCATGCGCAACGCCGAGGAAGACAAGTACACCTGCCTCAATTTCGGAAACGAGTTTACCATCTACCCTAACACTGGCAGATTTAACACGTTGAACGACTGCTCTCATCGGTAGTTCCTCCAATCGCTCACGCTAAAACAGCAGATTCCCTTCATCAATCGCTTGTGCTTTCTCGCCGCCGAAGGTCAAGTTAAACTGGAATCCGGGTTGACTGTTAAATCCGAGTTGGAACGCGAGGGTATTCGAGACCTCATAACGGAAAGCAAATCCCATAAAATTCGTTACGTTTATACCTGCATACGGAAGTTCGCGCGAGAAATCAGCCACCAACCACATGTTATCTGCAATGGCAACTTCGCCACCGACCTGCCAATTAAGTGTAAAAAAATCAGTCGTTTTCAATAACTTTGACGTTAAAAAGACACCAACACCGGCATGGAGTTTAAAGAGACTCCCGAATCTTTGGGTGCCTACGATATAGGTATTGATTCCGAAAAACGGAAACCCATCGGCAGGGCTATAATCAAGGAATTCGTTGTCCGTGTTGAGCCGATCATCGGCAGTGTAACCGAACTGTGCGTCACCACCGACGGAGATACTTGGGAAATTATCGTTCCGATCGGGTTTGATGTTATACTTGAGTCCGATAACACCGTCAAATAGTGGTTGATCGTAGACGCGGCGATCCGTGGTTGGATCGACATCGGTCTCTTCGGCAACATTATAGAAATCGTGAACGACTTTCCGGACACCACCCGTTGAAAACGTACCGCCCAACACCAAATCAAGTTCGTCGCTCAAACCGTAATTGAATCTGACTGGCACGAGGAAGGTCTCGACTTGGAGCGATACGCGATGCAGTTCCTCAAATCCACCGATATTCACTTTTTGGCGTTGATCCGGTAGCAGATCAACTTTTGAGTATTGAAGTAGCCCAAACGTAGTGCTGGAGCCGCCCTTGCCGACCGGCTCCGCGGTCTGAATCGTACTGAGATGTGGAATGGCTGGCAATTGTGCTGAGAGCGGCGATGCCATGCCAATAAGAAGGAGTCCACAGATCATATATATGAGGGTTTGTGTGTTGGGGTGTCTCTTTTTTTTCGTCTCACCTGTCCGCCGAAAATTCGCGCCAGAAAAGTTAGGGTGCATAGATTTATCCTTTGGAATTATGTTGTTATTTAAGTCTTTTACTAAAGTTTTACGATTATTGCGATCGCGCTAACTGCTTTGCGCTTTCGTCTCGCTGTCCATCGGGTCCAGGTGTATTGTCAAAGGCAGTTATCCAGTACTTTCTGAATAGCAGGTCTTGTCCGACAAGAATTGGGTCTTCACCGGGGATCGTCCAAGTGCGATCCTTTTTTCCCGGTGCGGGACGCAGGAGAAAATTTCCGGATGCATCTTCGGTATAGAGTTGGTAACCATCAAGATCAGGTTCGATATTCGGTGTCCATGAGATAACGGCATCGTATTTCGTGTTAAACAGTGAGCGCGGTCGATAAATCACACGAACGTTTTTCGGTGGTGCAGGCGGGACATTCGGCGTTGCTGCGTTGATTGTAGCAAATGCTTCTGCGCCAAATGTATCTACAGCAGCGACGCGATAGACTTTCCGGGTGCCATCTACCTCAAAATCGTGGTCGAAATAGTAGAGCCGGTCTCGTTTCGGTTCGGCAATTACTTTAAAACGTAGCGGTTTCCCGTCTTCGTTGTCAAGTGCAGCATAAATGCGGAAGACAGAGAAATCATCAGATAGTTCATAACCTTCCCAAAAGAGCTTAACGGTGAGGTCGGTCGGATCACCGAGCGTTACAACAGGGGCCGGCGGCGGGATGCTTGGTGTGGCTAAGGCTGTTTTCCAAATACGACGCGGTTCTTCAGTCTCAATTGGCGGATGCGTCGGATCAGGTGTTTCTATCCCGTTGACATCAACATAAGTAATGCGATATTCATAAGCGAGGAGCTGTCCAGAAGCATCAAGCCGGTCATTTTCGAGATTTTGCGTGTCAATAAATTCATTTGCGGGTGCGTCAACGGAGCCGACTAAAGCAAACTCCGTATCCGTTCCGCCTGTAGAGCGTCTATAGATCCGGTAAGCCTTGATACCTTCCTGTCCAATATCGTTCCATGTGACTCGCACCTGTTTATCACCGGCAAAGAGCGTAAGTCCATCGGGTGCACCAGAAGTGCGGAGGTTGTCTGGGTCAAGCGGATTCGCGAAATCCTCGCTACTTGTGCAGGCGTACAGGAGAACTAAAACAGAGAATATAAAAAAACTGAGCACACCAACCTTACGGTTGGATAAGGTGTGGAATAGACGCATAATTTTTGCTCCTTGAAAAACAACGCAATTATAACCAACGTTCTTCAAACCAACTGAAAACCTTATCTTGACAGAGGTCCCCATCCCTTACGGGGAAGGGAAAATCGGACAGAAACGAATAGTTAAAAGTAGTGTAGAAGTTTCAGACTTGCCCGCTGGTTTTGGAAATCATAGTGCGGTAGTAATTGGAACGAGGCACGCGGAAACAGCAGACCGGTGTTTCCAAATCGGTAATTTGTGAAATCAATTTTCCGAGTGTGTAGATTTGTTCTCAGCGTTTGCGAACGGGACCCAGAAAAGGCATCGCCTTCCGCAAGTTCAGACGATTCTGAGGGTGTGTCGAGTTGACTATAGACTGAGAAGAGTACGGCAAGTCCTACACACCCGAGGCCGACACCGGACATAATGCTACCAGCATTTCGCCTGACGAGGAAAGCATCTTTGTGTGCCTGAATGTCCGCTTGGATTGCGGCGTTGAGATAGGCATCGTAACGCTCTTGAGCAGAGGCTTTGAGAAGCGTGCCACCGAGTTGGAAACTCATGCCAGAGGCAAAAAGTGCGATCGAAAGCACGCGCGATCGGCGCGCCGCATCCGCATGCTGACTCGTTAAGACGAATATGAGGAGGCAACTACACACAAATGCAATGTATTTTTGATTGAGATTATAGTGCTTCATGTCAAGTCTGTTCCTTTATAAAATAAACCTGTTTCTATAAAGTTTACTCTATTTTTTCTCGAAAGTCAACGCTTTTTGCAATGACAAGCAAGACTTGTGCTAAGCAACTATGGTTAGAAAAAATAAACGCACAAGTAACTTTTGCGTCTAAGCATATAAAAGTGGATTCACAAATTAGAGGCGTAAAGTCCGGATCGATAGCCATTATCCAGTTTGCCCTTACGCAAGAAGGGAAATTTGGACAACAGAACGCTGACTGCTGACTATTGAATAACTGAATACCTCTAAGTTTGGAGCTGCTTGATTTGACATTCAGCAAAATCCATAGTAAAATTAAAGAGAACCTTTCGCAACAGAACCTGTCTTAAGTATCAAAAAGATGTCTATAAAGCGTTCCCAAATGCGAACGCTGCGAAGTGGGACATTTAAGAAACGCGCTTGGAAATGGAAAACACCGGAGGAAAAGCAAGTGAAAATTGCTAATAATCGGAGAAGCGTCATTGCAAAAATCGGAATAGGCTGTCTTGTATGTCTATTCCTCGGTTTTGGGATACTGCTCTATGCGCAAGAAAAAACAAAATCGGAGTTCATCGGCACACAACCTGAGATGAACTTCGCTAAAATGAAAGAGATGGAAGCTGCTAAAATGCAGGCGATGGCGAAAGCAAAAGAACAACCCGAACCACAACGTAATAACAGATCTTGGGGTCGCCAAAACCGTGGCGGAGTTGACTTCGGAGAGAACGCAGCGTTTTACAAAACCATTGTTGACCACAACCTCTTCCGTCCGCTGGGCTGGACCCCGCCAAACAATGAACCTTCCTATAGTCTGATTGGCACCAAGGCTGTTGACGCGAACGGCGCAATATCACAAGCGACGCTGCTGGAAAAGAGATCTAATCGCTATCACTTTGTCACCATCGGGACAAAACTTGGCGATATGACAGTCAAGGACATCCAAGCCAAACAGGTAACCTTGGACAAAGCAGGAGAGACAATAAAACTCAAAACCGGTGGGTTCCAACCCCTCACGGCTACACAAGAACGCGGTGGCGACAGAGGTGAAAATCGTGGCGAAGGTGGGTCCGAAAAAGCAGGCAATAACGAGGGACAAAACCGAGCCAGACAAATGGCTGATGCAAAGCGCAGGGAAATGGAGCAGAAAGGGCGGGCAAATGCAGAAAGAATGAGGCAGGAGATGATGGAAAAAATGAAGCATGCCTCAGCAGAGGAGCGGCGAGAAATGATAGAGAAATTCCGGAGAGAACGTGGTAGAAGAGGTCGCGGTCGCGATTGATAGTATTGCGATTACTTTAAGAGGCACATTTCAATTTATTTCAAGGCGCGGTTTCTAACCGCGCCTTTTTGTTCAATAAGGCTCATGCAAATTAAACAGAGAAGTTGTATTTAACCCCCTAAATCCCCTTATCAAGGACTTTAATGGAAATACATAAGTCCTGTTGAAATAACTATGCTGCTTCCTGAGCGTTCTCTGGCATGTTTTCAAGTCGAGACAGCCAGTAGCCAACATCAAACGACTCGTCACCGATAAGAAAACGCCACTGCTTGATCCGATTGACAATCTCAAGCCGGACATCGTTCCCGTACCATCTGTGATTCCTGCCTAAGATGCCGTGGATCGGTGCTGTATCGATATCGTCTGTGTTCCAGAGTTTACACTGACGCACCGTCGGGTTGAGGCGGAGTTTGAACATGTAGCGTGTCTGCTCTGTGAGGTTCGGTTGCGCACAGTGCCACATCCCGTGATGCACCACAAAGAGCGTTCCTGCTTCGCAAGCAATCGGCAGTTGACTGAGGAAGTTTTGGTAACGCGCGATGTCTGTCTCACAGACACGACGATAATGGCTTCCGGGTAGAATCATCGTCCCACCCATTTCACGCGGCGTATCGTGCGAGAAATAGAAAAATTGGATATCAAAATGCATCCGCAAGTCAATGATCGCGTCGGCATGCCAAATCTGACCGACCTCGTTTTGCGGACGGACGATGTGAACGGCGTGGTGATCGTAGAGCGGATCCTCACCGACAAGGCTCTGAACAATGCCCTGCACCTCTGGCATCCCGAAAACGCTGCCGACTGCAGACGCATCGTTCCAGACATCGTTTAAAACCGTGCCGCCGCCGCCACGGACACTCACACCGGCTTCCATCTCCGCATGTGCGGCTTTATTTAATTCATCAGGGATTAACTTATCGAAGCGGAGGTAACCGTCCGCAACGAAATTCGCCATCTGTTCTGTAGTGAGCAAATACTTTTTGTCAATCATTGGATTTCCTCCAATTTCTCCAGGATATATTCAAACCTGAGATATGAAGTATGATATTCCATGCCGGGGTAGGCAGGGAATTGTTGTGGAAACTGAATTACCCGCCAGCCATCACGCATCGCTTCCATCACCGAATTATACGGCGGTGCCTCGCTATCACCTGTCGTATGGCGTTTCTCACCAGTACCATCGTACATTGCCCAAGCGACAACGCTACTATTGAGGTCAGGTGTGTGCAGATGCAGCACCAGAAGTTTTTGTCTTAATTCAGACATGTTGAGAGTTAGCCTTCCTTGGAACACGCTCTGTAAACGCGCTTATGAGACCTGCCCGCCTTGGACGTTATTGCGTCTTAATTCGACTCCAAGTCGTCACCAGTTTTCCGCCGGGTTGCACGTCTAACGCGACAGACATCCCATCTTCCATTAGTTCGTTGAGTTCCTTCTCGCTGAGGGCTCTGTCATAGAGAACCACCTCGTCAATAGTGCCTGTCATCCAGTAGTTACCGATGTCGCAGCCCCCAATAAACAGGAAATTATCGTGGTTATCCGGTTTTGTTCCGGGTGCGACTTGTGCATCAATCGCTCCATCAAGATAGAATTTGAAGTCTGAGCCATCGTAAGTGCCTGCAACGTGATGCCAGTCACCATCCGTTACAACAGTTTTGGCATCAAATGATTTCCATCCGGAATTTGTTGTGAAGGAGTAATGGACAACACCGGAGTTAATATGACCGAAAAGCCCATAGTTTCTGCCCGTCGGATTACGGTTTTCTTTAGTGGCAATAATTTGCCACGCACCGGAGACTTTCGGGATATTCACCCATGCGGCGATTGTGAATTCCGCTAAATCAAGCGCATTATCATCATCAACGGTTACCATATCTTGCCCGCCGAATTCCATCGCACCATCAAATTTGCCATCAACCCACTTCGGTTTACCCTGCGCGATTTTTCCATCCAATCCGTTATCGGAGGAATCCGTAACGGTTTCTCCTTTGCCTTCATCGAACAACCACGCACCAACAAGACCGTCTGTATCCAGTGCTACGACCTGTGTTGCTATGAGATGCATTAGCGCAAAAAGACTCAGGATTAAAAATGTTAGTACTCTGTACATCAAAAACTCCCCGTTTTAAACAGACCTTGATGCTGAAATTCAAGGCTATCGTTTAGACGACGGTTTCGGGAGGGATCGTCGCGTCTTTTGGAACAATCACAATACCATCCCGAATGTAGTAGTCTTCACCATCGTAGTTGTCAATTCCGTCTCGGTTTACAAGTACTGAATTATCACCGATACGCGCATTTTTGTCAATAATTGCATTCTGGATCAGGCAATTGCGTCCAATACCGACATTAGGAATACCTGACTTTTCATGCTCCACTCGCGATACATCTGACTCATAGTAATCTGCTCCCATAAGTATAGACTGGTAAATTCGACTGCCACCGGAGATGATACTTCGGATGCCGACAATCGTTCTATCGAGTTCAGAATCATCAATGATAGAACCTTCGGCAAGAATCGATGAACGGACACTACTGCTGTTGACTTTCGTGCTTGGTAGGTGCCGACGGTTGGTATAAATCGGTGCCTGTTCATCGTAGAAGTTGAACGCCGGTGTAGCATCCGTGAGTGCTATATTTGCCGAATAGAAAGCGTGGATCGTACCAATATCCTCCCAATAGCCATCGAAAAAATAGGCTGAGACCGTACGCGCCTGAATGCTCTTTGGAATAATATCCTTACCGAAGTCTACATTTGATTCATCTCGAAGCACCTCTTGTAAGACCTCACGATTAAAAATATAGATCCCCATTGAAGCGATGTATTCCCTTCCTTGTGGTTCAATGTCCCGTGATGTAAAGACCTCAGGTTCAACGCGCAGCCGCTGAAGTTCATCCTCCGTTTGCGGTTTTTCAACGAAATCAACGATACGTCCATTCGCATCTGCTTGGAGAATGCCGAGTCCGCTCGTGACCTCTTTCTCCACCGGGATAACAGAGACTGTGATGTCCGCATTGGATTCAGTGTGAACAGCCAACATTTTTTGATAATCCATCCGATAGAGATGGTCACCGGCAAGGATGAGAACATGGTCGTCTTTGAAGCGAGGGTTGAGAATATAAGGTTCATTGTGCTTGATGGCATCCGCTGTTCCTTGATACCACTCTTCGCCCATCAGCGTCTGTTGCGCTGCGAGAATTTGGACGAATCCGCGGCGATAGGTATCAAAGCGATACGTTTGTGCAATATGTCGATTCAAGGAGACAGAGTTGAATTGCGTCAAAACATAGATTTTTTCCAATCCTGAATGGAGGCAATTGCTAATTGGTATGTCCACCAGTCGAAATTTGCCTGCAATCGGGACACTCGGTTTCGCTCGATCTCGTGTCAGTGGAAATAGCCGTGTGCCGCGACCGCCGCCAAGAATAACCGCAATAACGCTCCCGTTACTCATTACTATAAACTCCCTTTAGTGGACAGTACACCCGTGATATTTTCATCAAGGCGTGTTGCAATATGCAACGCCTTCGCAACCGCCTTAAAGATGGCTTCAATGATGTGGTGTTGATTCGTGCCGTACGGGACGTTGATGTGCAAGGTTGTACCGCTATGGTTCACAAATCCGTGAAAAAATTCTTCGGCGAGTTCAATATCGAAATCACCGACTTTCCCGGAACTCAGCGGTGTCTCAAAGTGGAGGTAAGGCCGTCCGCAGACATCCAAGTCAACTTTGGCGAGGGATTCATACATCGGAACGCTAAAACTGCCGAACCGTTGCATCCCCGCTTTGTCAAGTACTGCTTTTTGGAGGGCTTGTCCAAGGCAGATGCCGACATCCTCCGTCGTATGATGTGCATCTACATGTAAATCACCCTTTGCCTCAATCTCAAGGTCAAAGAACCCGTGTTTGGCAAAGAGTTCTAACATGTGATCCAAGAATCCGACACCCGTATTAATAGTGGATGCCCCTGTTCCGTCGAGGTCAAGACTGAGCTGGATGCGGGTCTCTGCTGTTTCGCGGGCAATTGCTACTTTTCTGTCCATACCGATTTTTTAACTATGGGCCTTTCTGCTCCGTTTTCTTCCGTTGTCAGAAAACGGGTTTTCGTTAAAGGGAACGCTTTACGAAGTTAGGAAATCTCTCTTTTTTCGAGACACGAGTACACAGGTGTCTTACTTAACTATTATACGCTTAAAAATGGTTTTCAGCAACGCAAAAGCAACCCTCCCGCCCAAAAGATGGAAGGTATACCGTTAAGCCCACGTCACTAACCCAAGTTCGTGTGGAGATTGCAGATCCTCATGGTTGGGCAAGGCGCGCACAGTATAGCCGTGCAAGCCTGTCTGTTTCAAGGTCAGCGTCCCTTCAAAAAGGTAAGTACCGCCCCCGAGGTCGTCTTTATACGCCATTGGACTCACAGTTCCATTGTGAATTTCGCCTGCTTCATCTAATACACCGTGATAGATTTGCACGGCGAGTTCGTGAGGAAACAGCACGTCGGTTCGGACGACGGCTTTCACTGTTGTTGACTCACCCACCCCAAGCTCAGCGTTTTGCGCGGCAGTGGTTTTCGCATCCGTCCGCTTTTCCTCAACTCGAAGGTCGCTCCAATGGTCTCGGATATGACTTTTCCAACGCGCTAAGGCGATGCTACGCTTCGTCTCGGATGCATTGAGTTCTTGCCAACGCCGATGTGCCGGAAAATATAACTGCTCTGCGTATTCTGACACCATCCGTTTTGTATTGAAAATAGGTGCGAGATTCTGCATTGCAGTCTTCATCCGTGCGACCCATTCATGCGGAACATCGTCAACGGAGTTACGTTGGTAGAAAAGCGGCACAATCTCGTTTTCAAGGAGATCATAGATGGCATTCGCGTGCGCTTTATTGGTGGATTTGGAATCCTCTATAACGGGGCCCGTGTCAATCGTCCACCCACCGCCCAGATGATTTGCCTCAGCCCACCAGCCGTCTGCGATGCTGAGATTCAGCACCCCGTTCGCTGCAGCCTTCATACCGCTCGTACCGCTCGCTTCATTTGGACGTAACGGGTTGTTAAGCCACACATCAACACCTTCAACGAGATAACGTCCGACACAAATATCGTAATTTTCGATGAAGACGATTTTATGATAAAATCGCGGTTCCGCAGCGATCCGAGCGATACGCTGGATAAGCAATTTTCCCTCATAGTCATGTGGATGCGCTTTCCCCGCGAAAATCAGTTGAACAGAACGTTCCGGGTGGTTGAGAATCTTATCAAGCCGATCAACATCATGGAACAGTAAGGTCGCGCGTTTATAAGTCGCAAACCGACGCGCAAAGCCAATCGTCAACGCCGCTGAATTGAGTGTTTTCGTTGCCATGGTGTCACTCTCTTGCGGACGCTTGGAAATGCTGCCGCCGAGTGCCTGCTTCTGTTCCTGCCGTTGACGAGCGAATGTAATCAGACGCTCACGCCTTCGTTCGTGGGTTCGCCACAGTTCGGAGTCCGGTATTTGCGAGATTTGTGTCCACACTGCTTGATTCGTGAGTTCGACTATCCAACGAGGTCCAAGGTATCTGTCAAAAAGGCTCTGCATATCGCCAGAGACCCATGAACGCGTGTGAATGCCGTTCGTAATCGCACCAATAGGCACCTCATGTACAGGCGTACCGGGCCAGAGGTCTTTCCACATCTCACGGGCAACCTCTCCGTGCAGTTGGCTCACGCCGTTGCACATTGCGGAGAGCCGAAGGGCAAGAAGCGCGGGGCTGAATTCACTATGCGTGTTCAACGGATTCGTTCTACCGAGACCGAGAAAGGTATCCATGGAGACACCGAGTTCACGGTAATAACTGCTGAAGTAGTGGTTGACTAAATCGGGCGGAAACCAGTCGATGCCAGCCGGAACAGGCGTATGTGTCGTGAAGATATTTCCTGCCTTTGTCGCTTCGCAGGCTTCTTCAAAACGGATACCTGTCTGCGACATCATCTGCCGGATACGCTCAATCGCGAGAAACGCGGCGTGCCCCTCATTCATGTGGCAAACGGTTGGTTGGATGCCGAGTGCTGTTAAGGCACGATAGCCACCAATACCGAGCAGAATTTCCTGTTTGATACGGAGGCGCTCATCACCACCATATAGGTAATCCGTGATACTCCGCAACTCTTCGTTCTGGTTTTCGGGGATATTTGTATCCAGCAGATACAGCGAAATGCGCCCGACCTGGGCACACCAGACTTTAGCGATCGCTTTGCCTTCTGGATATTCGACTTCGACGAAAAGCGGGGCCCCATCAGCGAGTGTCGCTGGCTGAATTGGCATATTGTAAAAGTCATTGGTGGGGTAATCCGCCATCTGCCAGCCATCGGCGGTAAGGGTCTGGCGGAAGTAGCCGTGCTGATAGAGCAGCCCAACTGCGACGAAAGGGAGTCCTAAGTAACTCGTGGATTTTAGATGGTCGCCTGCTAAGACCCCTAAACCGCCAGAGTAGAGCGGCATGCACTCCGTCAAGCCATACTCCATTGAAAAATAGGCAATTTGTAGGTTCTTGAGTGTATCATCTTTGTAATTTGTCTCAAACCATGAAGGGGTTTTATGGTATTCTCTAAACTTCTTGTGGATGACCTCAAGCCGTGCGAGGAACACGCTGTTTTTTGAAGTCGTCTCCAACCGTTCTTGTGAGATCTGACCGAGCATTGCGACGGGGTTATGATAGGTTTTTTCCCACAATTCCGCATCGAGATGATGAAACAGATCCAATGCTTCGCGATCCCAGGTCCACCATAGGTTTAAAGCAAGTTCACGCAGGGGTTCAAGATTCGCGGGTAAGGTAGGCACCACTGTGAGTTGGTGAAGTGGCTTCATTTAATTCCGTTCTCCTTCCGAGATCTATGCCGCTGCTGCGTCTGAGTGTTGTGTTTTTAGTGTGATATAAGTACCCTGTTTCCGTTTTTCAAAATCTAATTTGCCTTCGCGGGCAAGCCAACCGATCGCCATGAGAACAGTGCGTTCGGTCTCACCGAGTTCGCGTGTTAATTTGGTAACGGTGGCTTCGCTATTTTCTTCAAGGTAGTGCCAGATAGCACCCGCTACGCTTCCAATATCTTCTAACATTGCTACCTCCAAAAGCATATAAAAATTGAGGGATTTTTTGAATACATTTTAGCCTATGCCTTGTACAGTTTACGCCGAAAATTTCTTATAGTAAATCAAAAGGTGCCGCACAAGGCTCGAGAATATATTATAGTTACTTTCGGTGGGGTTGTCAAGCGTAATAGACACTGACACGAATTTGACATCTATTTGAACATTGTGTTATAATTTCGCAACGGATATATGATTCCTGAACCGTCCTTATTATCTTTTTATTCTTTTAGGACTTTACTTGCAGACCTATATAAAAAACGCTAAACGAGGTAAAAATTTGAGCATTGTTGTTCACGTTACACACGAAGCCATCCAAAAAATGGGGGGCATCGGTGCAGTTTTGGAAGGATTATTGACAACCCGCAGCTACAACGCAGCGATTGAGCGCACTTTTCTCGTGGGTCCTCTCTTTTCGGGTGCCGATTTAGGGGGATTAGATACCCTCTTGTACCACGCGAGCAGTGGGATAATAGATACACCGCACGCAAAGGTGCTTAGTGAGATTGAGCAGACCTACCATGTGGAACTCGTCTATGGACAACGACAATTTGAGGACAAAAGTCAGAAAGTTACAATCCTCACAGATGTCATCTTGGTGAACGTCTCCAGCAGCAACGAAGCACTGACTGGTCAATTCAAATGGCAGCTTTATGAACACTTCCAAATAGAATCAAATCGTTACGAAAGCGAATGGGAATTTGAGGAATACGTCCGTCTTGCCGAACCCGCGTATGCGGCACTGCAGGCAATCATCGGTGAAGAGACAACGACCCCTGTGTTTGTTGTCTCGCACGAATTCATGGGGATGCCCCTTGCGCTCAAAGTGCTTATTGAACGGAAGAAGAATGAAAAAGCGCAGAACATGCGCACCGTCTTCTACGCGCACGAAGTGGCAACGATACGTCCGATTGTTGAAGGGCATCCCGGCCACGATGTCCGTTTTTACAACGCTTTAGATCAGGCAAAAGCGCAAGGACAATCCATCCGCGATGTGTTTGACGATCCGTTCTGGTATTTCAAGCACGCCTTGATTGACAAATCACACCTTTGTGATACCATTTTTGCGGTCGGAGATCTCGTTGTAGACGAACTCCGGTTCTTGGCAAAACCGTTTGAGGATTTTCCGATTAACCTTGTTTATAACGGTATCCCGGCGTTTGAGGTGAGTCTACAAGAAAAGTTAACATCGAAAGCCCTGCTCCAAAAATATGCGAAAACATTGTTAGATTATCGTCCCGATTACGTCTTTACACACGTAACGCGGCTCGTTAAAAGCAAAGGCTTGTGGCGCGATTTACAGGTGCTCATGCATCTTGATGACCTCCTCGCTTCTAACGATAAAACCGCTGTGCTGTTCATCCTCTCCACAGAAATTGCAACAGGAAGACCGAACGAAAGCATTCACGAAATGGAGGAAGCCTACGGATGGCCCATGTACCATAAAATCGGTTATCCGGATTTGGTCGGCGCAGAAATCGAATTGAACAACGGTGTCTCGGCTTTCAACCTACAATCTAAGGCAATCAAAGTCGTCTTTGTCAATCAGTTTGGATGGAGCCAGGACGCTTGCGGCAAACGGATGCCGGTAGAGATGGAGTTCATGGACATCCGTAAGGGAAGTGATGCAGAGTTTGGGCAGTCTATTTATGAACCCTTCGGAATCGCCCAAGTGGAACCGCTGAGTTTCGGCGCGATTTGTGTCGTTAGCAATGTGTGCGGATGTTGCGGTTTCATTCAACGTGCCACCGACAACCGCGAAGTCCCGAATATTGTCGTTGCCGACTATACGCAGCTACAGATCCCGCCGAAATCGTTGGATGATGTGCTGCACATTGGCTTAGCGGAACGGAACGCGATTGAAATGGAGAATAGCCGAGACATCGCGGCGAAGCTTTTAGGACGCTTGCCGCGTAAACCCCGTGATGTAGAGGACATGCTGCGAGAAGGCTACGACATCGCTTCCCGGATGAGTTGGGAGGTTGTCGTTAAGGATTATTTCTTGCCTGGATTGAAACAGGCGTTGTAATATTTGGACAGTTTGTCCATAAAAGGATTTGGTTATTATGCGAGAAGTCCGTAATTCTAATGATCCAATGCCATTGGCTCCCGGAGAGAAATTGATGACACCCGAACAGAAGTTTTTCTTCGACTTACGGGGTTGGATTTTATTACCATCGGTATTATCAGCGTCGGAAATCGAAGAGATGAAAGCGGAAGTCTATGCGGGTGCCAGACATAGTTATCAGGGAGCACTCCAGAATTTACTGGATCATCCTGCGCTTGTAGGGATTCTCAACGAAATCCTTGCTGATGAACGATTTATCTTTGACGATTGCTACGGCTTTCGATGTGAGAATTCGGTTACGACGGTCAGGAAACCTGGCTGGAGCACTGCTTCTGATAGGGGTACTGCGGTGCCACATGTCGTACGACCGCCACAACAAGCAAATGCGATGCGGTATCAGGTTGCCGGTGGAAAGATATTCGCAGGACTCACACGTGTGATTTGGGAACTTGAAGAGGTGAAAGCCGGACAAGGGGGCACGACTTTTCTGAATGGGTCTCATAAGGCGCATTTCGACTATGGTGGACCGGACCCATACCGTCCGAATATTAGTGAATCCCCTTGGGAGAATAAGATAAAGGATATGATGGAGGACTATAGTTGTCCGCCTGGGTCGGTGCTTATTTTTACTGAGAGCGTTGTACATGCTACCAACAACTGGACGAACCCTGACAATCCGCGTTGTGCTGTGTTTAATTGTTACAATTCAATATGGGCGCAATGGTTTCGACTGAATCTAAGTCATGAAATCATAGAAAAGATGCCGCCGAAACGTCAATCTTTATTCCGTGGCACTTGGGCAATAGGTGGTGGTCCCGGTGGGAATCGTGCATATTCGCTGGAGAATAACACCACATAATTCAAAGACTTTTCAAGTTACAAGGAGATATCCATGACAAAAGAAACGTTTAATGATCAACCCGTGCCGATGACCCCAGAACAGAAGTTTTTCTTCGATTTACGGGGTTGGATTTTATTGCCATCAATATTATCGGACTCAGAAATCGAAGAGATGAAAGCAGAAGTGTATGCGGGTGCAAGACAAAGTTATCAAGGCGCACTTCAGAACCTCCTTGACCATCCTGCAATTGTAGGGGTTCTAAATGAAATTCTGTCCGAAGCCCCTTTTGTACAACACGACGATTGCTACGGATTTCGGTGTGAGGGGTCTTTTACTACTGTCCGAGAACCCGGTTGGACTGTGTCGGAACGTGGCGATAACGGGCTGCCGCACGTTGTACGTCCACCGCAGCAGGCGAACGCGATGCGGTATCAGGTCGCCGGTGAAAAGATTTTTGCGGGGCTAACGCGTGTCGTCTGGGAACTTGAAGAGGTGAAGGCAGGACAAGGTGCTACCTCTTTCCTCAGTGGATCCCATAAAGCGCATTTCAACTACGGCGGTCCTGACAAGTATCGTCCGAATATCGGCGAATCACCGTGGGAAGGGAGCATGCGTGAGATGATGGATGACTATAGCTGCCCACCGGGTTCTGTTGTCATCTTCACGGAAAGTCTCGTCCATGCTGCCAACGATTGGACGAATCCATCGAATCCACGGTGCGCTGTTTTCAATTGCTATAACTCCATCTGGGCACAGTGGCATCGGCTGAACCTGAGCCACGAAATTATCGAAACGATGCCACCGAAACGCCAATCGTTGTTCCGTGGCACATGGGCAATTGGTGGCGGTCCGGGTGGAAACCGTGCGTATTCGTTGGATAATAATACCACGTGATGACAAAGGTCAATTCGGCGCGATCGAGAAGCATAGTGTTTTGTCCATTTTGAAATTGGAAGTAGACAATGTGGTTTGTAGTAGGGCAATTTATTGCCCGTTTGGGGCGTGTTCTCGCTGCGAAGTAGTGCAATAATGCAGAGCACATTTGGGCGAGTACACCGCAAGATTGCACTACTACGAACATAACCTAAAATTCAAACTTGAAACGGCTAAAAAACGCCTGTACGACCGAAACACATGCTTGGCGATCTACACTTAGTCGTATGAAACACAGAATTCAACTCAAAAATAGGCGATTTTGCATTACGGGCGGATTTTACACGAGAGGCATGAGGATAAAGAAGTGACAGAAACGAGGACATTATGAAAATTATCAGAACCCTTTGTCAGCACGGTTTTGTCATTTATCGCGATTTTTTCTTTGTCTTTTTTTATAAAAGAAAAAGGCGTGCCTTATGCTATATCGCTCATTTCGTCATTATTAGTTTGGTAGCAAAAGGCATTTTTTCATTAAAACATTACCAACCACTTTGCCTTGGACCTCGCCTCTGATACGAACGTACTGATTTTTTGATAATTTAGCAAGAGAAGACATTTGCTCTTTAGGAAATATACATTGAACACCATCAAGAAATCCGCTCCCTCCAACAACTAAATAAGGTTGGTTGAGAATATCGGTCCCAATATTTTTTATTGTTCCATAAATATTTATGGTTCTGCCTTTGTATGTCATATCTGCATCAATAGCGTTTGCGTCATACGCTTCATAAAGTTTATCCGCCGAAATAGATGTGACCGTTGGTTGATAAGTAGGCTCGCTAACTTGAGATTCTACATCCTTAAACTGTGGGGTTGGCTTAGAAATACGAGGTTCTGAACTCTTTTGGCTCCTATTCTCAAATACAATGCCGACAATAATAAGTGACAAAAAAAGCAACCCAGCCAGCACAGGTACCCAGCGATTGCGATCCGTGCGTTGTCTCGATTTTTTCATTTTTCACCTCTCAACATTTTTTCAGAATCATATCACAATTGGTCAAAAAAGTGAATATTTTTGCGGAATCCTGCCTTTTCTATTTTTCACTTGACTTTATGTTATAAAGGTCTAATCGTCAAAACAAATACTATTCATGATTCAGACCCTAACACCTGCGCACTTCGGGCAGGGACGTAGAGTTGAATCGACTGTGCCTGCCCCTCTATCGCGACATCCTGCCACGGATAGTGGACCCCCGCTACGGCACCATAACCACCATATACTGGATCATCGGTATTGAGAACGAGTCGGTAATCCGCCTTCTCAGGGACAGGGACCCGCCAATCTGTAACAGATTCAGTCGGATGAAAGTTGAAGGCAAAAACAAGTCCACCCCGCGCATAGACGATCTGCTTCGCTTCCTCATGAATGAATAATAACTGGATGTCCGTATCAGTAAGTAAATGGGACGCTTTATCAAGGTGCTGCATCGCGCCGTCAAAAGCGTTGAGGTCTTTGTAGCGGAGGGTTTCATCTTCGACAAGATGCCACTGCCTGCGCGCATACCAGTAGGAATTATTGTTCCCCGCACGTGGGAAATCAATCCACTCAGGATGTCCAAACTCATTTCCTATAAAGTTCAGATACCCCTCACCCCCTAAACTAAACGTCAGGAGTCGAATGAGTTTGTGGAGCGCGATGCCGCGAGAAATAAGATGGCTCGTCGTGGAAATACTCATGTTCGTATAGAGTTCAGCGTCCATGAGTTGCATAGCAAGCGTCTTATCGCCGACAATTGACTGGTCGTGGCTCTCAACATAAGCGATATTTTTTTCGCCTGCGCGGCGGTTGCGTAACATGCCGTAAATCTCGCCGATGTGCCACGCTTCGTCCTGTTTCTCTTTTAACAATCGAATCCAATAATCCGGGATACCCATTGCAAGCCGATAATCGAAGCCGAGTCCACCTTCTTCGATAGGCCGTGCGAGACCAGGCATACCGCTCATGTCTTCAGCAATCGAAATGGCAGCGGGGTTGACAGCATGAACAACCTCATTTGCCAACATGAGGTAGGCGATAGCGTCCGGTTCAACATCGGTGTCAAAGTAATCGGCATAGCCCGTAAATTTTCGCTCTAACCCGTGGTCGCTATAGAGCATACTCGTGACACCATCAAACCTAAATCCATCAAACCGATAGGTCTCCAACCAGTAGCGAATATTGCTCAACAGGAAACGTTGTACCTCGTACTTGCTATAATCAAAACATAGCGAATCCCATGCGACGTGTTCACCTTTCGCACCGGCGTGGAAATACTGATGTTCCGTGCCATCAAAACGGCTCAACCCTTCGTTGAGATTTTTAACCGCATGGCTATGCACGAGATCCATGATAACCAGCAACCCCAGACCGTGTGCCGTATCAACCAGCTCTTTGAGTTCTTCGGGGGTCCCGAAACGGCTTGAAACAGCGAAAAAGTTGCTTACATGATACCCAAAACTTGCATAGTAGGGATGCTCCATCACCGCCATTAGCTGCACAGCGTTATAGCCTAAATCCACAATCCGGGGCAAGATGTTTTGCGCAAACTCAGCGAAAGTCCCGACTCTCTCCGCCTCTTGTGCCATGCCGACGTGCGCCTCGTAAATCCGTAATCCCTCAGTGTTGATGTCAAAATCGGGTGCGCGGTGCTGCCACTGATACGGATGCGGGGGTGCCCAATACTGACCTATGAAATCAGCATCGCCTTCCTGAACGACGCGCTGAATATATGCCGGAATCCGATCAAGTCCACCGAATTCAG
This sequence comes from Candidatus Poribacteria bacterium, assembly GCA_026706025.1. NCBI lineage: Bacteria > Candidatus Poribacteria > Candidatus Poribacteria bacterium. Next base: position 57,303 of record JAPOZO010000031.1, on the reverse strand, counting down.
AGACGATATGCACCTTAACGAGGCTGCCGTGTGTGAACCTATCAGCATGTTCGCTGTCTGGCAAAAAGATGTGCCACACACCCCAATCATCAACGGACATCGGGTTCGCATCGCGCGACCAGTCGTTAAAATCGCCGATAAGCGCAAGCCTCTCCGCACCCGGTGCCCATTCGCGGTACCAGACACCAGCTTCGCCTTCGTGTTCACCATGGTTGAAACCGAAATATCGGTGTCCTCGGCTTATCTCGCCTAATACACCGCCTCTCTTCTCAATCTCGGCTTTAAAGCGTTGATAGTGCGCGAACCGCTCACGCAGTTGTGTTCTATACGGTTTCAGCAACGGGTCCGTTTTGATAAGGGCAGTGCCGTCAGTCTTGTCTTTTGTCAAGTCTTGCTTTCGCATAATACATCAGTTTAGCACAAGCCAACCTGCAACGCAAGAGACAGAATTACGACAAGCGATCAACCAATGCTGACAACTGTTTCTGTGGGAAAAGGGACTTATATACCAAGTGGATGGAATGAAACAACTGGAACTAAAAAATAAGGGTTCGTAGTAGGAAAACCCTTCATTGCCCGTCTCATTTGGTGACAGGACACATCTATTCTGTTAAAAACAATTTCTCGATTTCTGCCGAACGGTCTGCCTTATTGAGATCCGAAAGCCGTTGGAACTCCGCATCGGTAAGATGTTCAAAAATCCGGTCAATCTTCGCATACAATTCGGTGGTATCCTCTGTTGTTCCCGTATCCGTTGGATCATCCAAATCAACCTCGTACATATTTTCATAAGTATCAGTGATTTGGATAACACCCCCGCCTGCTGTTTGCGGAGCAGACGCAACGCCGAAACGCATCGGCGGCAGTTTTTGGCTCGGACGCAAAGACATATCTCTGACTTCTTGAATATAGACCTCAACGCTATTTTTCGTCAGGCGTTTTTGGAACGCTTCAAGGTGCGAGATTATTGACTTTCTGCTGTCAGCAGGCAAATCTGCTAACTTGGTTTTAGCGATCAGTGCCAAGATACTGAAATGTCGTATAAACGGCTCGACATCCGTGCCGGCGGGGTAAGGCGGCGTACTGTTCACAAACATCAGTTCAGGATTGTTGCGATATAACGTCATGCTGTGTGCCTCTAACTGAAGCATCTCTCGCTTGGGTAAGACGTATTTTTTCGCCACAGAAAGTTCAACGTTCATAATCGAATGCGTGAATTCAGAATAACGTTTTTGTTCTTCTGGTGTGAGTCTTCCCGAATATTCATAGATAGGCGCGAAAAGTTCTCGTGTTTTCGCGTAGTTCGCTTGGCGTTGGGTATGCCAATAGAAGAGTCCTACGCACAAAACCACAATGCCGAAAATACCTATGAAAAGCATCCGTTTTTTATTCATACTTTATTTTTTTCGTCCAATGATTTCTGATTTGTACCACACATTATACCAGTTTTCGTACAACTTGTCAAAGTCTCAAAAATAGACGCGAAATGAGGAAAAGAAAAGATTCGGGTAACTACCAAATTCCGATTGGAATTTGGGTGATTCACCGTTTTTAGGTCGCTTGCCGATACTAACAAAACCACCCATAGAGAGGTGAATATCCTCGGCGACGTTATAGGCTATCTGTGGCGCAACGAAAGTCGATGGATCGGATAGATTAAACAGCATCTGTCCGCTGAAACTCACCAGCGGGGTCAGTTGATGGGTGAATCCGGGAGCGAGATAGTGCCTACCCAGTAGATAAACACCACCACGGGTATACGCTGATCGCTCTAAATTGGTGAGGTAATTTTCGGAGTTCCTCGCACCCGCGCCATTGAAATGATATTCAATAAAGGCGTAAGTCTCGCCGCCGAAGCTATAGTCCAAACCGACAGAGGTACGCAGATAATCTGCCGATGCATCAGGTTCATCATCAAACGGAGTAGTCAAAACATAAGCCGTTTCCAACCAGAACCCCGCACCGCCAATACCGCGAGCGATATCCAAACCGACAAGCAGATCCCTCTGAAATTCCAACAGTAAAATTGAAAAGTCCGTTTCCGCGGCGTTCAATTGTGTTCGGAGAAAGACCGCACTCTTATCAAAATCAAAATCGGCACCGGCGATGTAACCGGCATCTACCTCTCCCATCACACCGACAGGAATCCGCACCCGGATAGCGTCTACCCCAACGCGGTCTTCCGTATCCAGTTGATCGTAAGTATAGGGCGCGATAACATCGGTTGGATTTATGATCCGCGCACTCCCCCAAGCAATAGCGTCTCGACCGATGGAAAAATCAGCGAATTCTGTGCTGAACTGAACCGAGGCGCGATCGAGATTATGATAAATACCGACACTGCCAACTGGTTCTTCTTCACTCGGATAGATTGGCGAGTCCAAATCTGCGATGCGGTAACTCGACGAAGCGACACCGACAGCAAACGGCGACTGCGAAAAGAGTAACGGGTCTTGAACACGAGGCGTAAAATCGTAAGCGAAAGCAAATGAAAGCGCGTCCGCGGGGGCGTAGGAGAGATTAAGCCGTAGCCGATTGACCACGATCCCCGTTATTGGTGCGTCTGGAAGTGGTGAATTGAATACAGTGGAAAAGTTTTTGTAGTAACCACCAACTCGGAATTCAGCATCAGCGATCCGTACAAGGAGCGTTGTTACTAAATAGATGACGAGTACCAGGATCTTTTTCATCAGAAATTCTTATTTTTCTTAACTGATAACTGATAACCGAAAACTGAAAACTATTAAAACTGACAACTGACAACTATTATTTCGTCTCATCCGTATCTACCCGCCCGTCGCGAAGCGTAATCAGACGCGTTGCACTCTCCATCACCATCGGATCATGGGTCGAGAAGATGAACGTCATACCCGTTTCTTCATTGAGGTGACGCATCATCTCAAGCAGATCGGCACCCGTTTTCGAGTCGAGATTCGCTGTTGGTTCATCGGCAAGGATAATCTCAGGTTCAGAGACCATCGCACGTGCGATAGCGACGCGCTGTTGCTGTCCACCTGAAAGCTGCGTCGGTTTTCGGTCGGCAACCCCCTTCAACCCGACCGTTTCAAGCATTGCGATAACCCGCTCGTGCCGCTCCGCTTTCGGGACACCCGCCAAGAGCATGATGTACTCAACGTTTTCCTCGACTGTCAGCACAGGTATCAGGTTGTAAGCCTGAAAGATGAATCCGATGTTATCACGCCGAAAGTCAGAGAGTTCGTTGCCACTCATCTCCGATAGCACCTTACCCGCAAGCCACACTTTCCCTGCTGTAGGGTTATCCAACCCGGAAATGATGTTGAGAAAGGTTGTTTTGCCGGAACCAGATGGCCCCACCAGTGCCGTAAATTCCCTCGACTGAATGGTTAAATCGATCCCGTTAAGCGCGTTGACAGGAATCCCATCCGCTTCATAAACCTTCGTCACACCTGCTGTAACAATAACATCTGTGTTCTGTACCTGTTCCATTGTGACTTCCTAAAAAACTGTTTTGTCAAGTTGGATCTGAATTTAGCGAAAACCCGCTTTTGACGTAGAAAAAAGCAGAGCGAGAACTTCATAGGTAAAAAATTTAAAAACTCCGCCGCATTGCCGCTGCTGGCGACATTTTCGCTGTGTAGCGTGCCGGATAGAGTCCAGCGATGATCGTAAAAATAAAAAACCACACCGGATAAGCAGTGAACTGTTCAACCGTCATGACCGGACGGATGAACTCCTGTACGGTCACGCCAGCAAATTCAATGCCTATATAATTAATTCCGACATGCGCAAAAACTGCTGTCAAAACAAATCCAAGTGTCGCCCCGAGCCCAATACTCACGATCGCTAAGGCACCCGCTTCAAACAAGATAACGCGTGCCATCCCGAAAGGACGCGTTCCGACAGCACGTAACACACCAAACTCAAACATCCGCTCGTACAACGACATAAAAAGCGTGTTGATAATTCCAAAGGCAACCAAAACAAACAAGATGCCCCCCATGATGTATTTGCTGTATTTTGTCATTTCTAATATCGCTGTTAATTGCGACATCAGTTCCGTCCAACTTAAGACTTCGTTGCCGTGTCGGGAATACGCCTCCCAAAACGGCAGTGCTGGATCTTGCGAGTAGGCAAGAGCAGTAAATTTAATGGCGATTTCATGTGCAGCGTTCCCAATCGCGAGCATCTCTTGTGCTTTTTCAATCCGAACAAATGCCATGGCGGCGTTCATTTCTTCACTCGCAAAATAATAGATACCGGAAATCCTGAACATCTCTTGGGAGAGGTCTCCGGTTTCGGCTTGCGCGACTGTCACGACCACTCGGTCCCCAAGCCCAATTTCCAAGATTTCTGCAAGTTTCGCACCAATAACGATCTCACGGCTGCTACCGCCTTCAAAATAGACACCTTCCGTGATCGCATCATCAATTTGGGACAGAAATTTTTCTGTCGGCGGATGAACCCCCACAAGCGCAATTGCACTGACATTCGCTGGAGACGTAATCATACCTGGCGCAAGTACCCTTTGGGTGAAATGTTCGACAATCCCTTCCTGAGCGAGACTCTCCGTTACTTCGTCAAGTGCCTGAATCGTCAATGAGACCTCTTGTACGTCTCGAAAACCTGCCCGATGAATCTGCGCGTCGCCGAGGAAAGAGGCAGTGGCAGTCCGCACCATATTGTCTGTCATCCCGATCATTAACGCATCAACAAAAATCAGCGCAGCCAAACCGAGGCCGATCGCTGTTGCAGCAATAATCGTACGCCGTTTATTCCGAAAGATATTTCGCCAAGCGAGTTTAATTAAAATCCAAGACATAGTTATCAGTTGTCAGTTCGTTTTTTTTTCAAAAAAACCTTCCAGTTTTCAGTAGTCGTCATGCTTCGCAGTGAGAACAGTTCGGTTTTTCTGTGTAATAGTTATCAGTTTTCAGTAGTCGTCATGCTTCGCAGTGAGAACAGTTCGGTTATCAGAAAGAGACTTTAGGATACCCCGAAAACCTCTTAACTGATAACTGATAACTGACAACTATATCAATGTGTCCGCATCGCCTTCGCAGGCATAATACGCGCAGCTTTTATCGCAGGAAACAGACTGAAGATCGTCGCTGATAACATAACGATGATAGCTGGAGTAACCAGACATCGAACGTTGACTTCAGCATACAACGTCTTGAGTTTCATGCCGCCATAGGTAATTTCTTCAGGGTAAGGGAAACCGTATATAGAGAACAGATAGTTAATCAAGGCCCCAAGGAGCGCGCCAACACAGATACTGCCCAGTGCTATGATGACCACTTCGCAAACGACGAGCCAGAAGATTTGCACCGGTTTTGTCCCGACTGCCTTCAGCACACCGTATTCACGCGTCCGTTCCAGCACCGACATCAGCACTGTATTGAGGACACCCATAGCAACAATCAGCATAATCACCAGACGACCGATCATATCACCTTGTTGATCGGTTCGCATGGCGCGATAAAAGGATTTGGCGACCACCTGCCACGGTGCTACATCAAGCGTCGGATCATTGAGTTGCGTTTCGATTGCGCCCGTAATTTTATTGACCCGGTTGATGTTTGAGACAATCACAACAATTTCGTGAACGCGTTCGGCGAGCACAAGCAATTCTTGAGCGTCTTCAATGTGCAGATAACACGCCACGCGGTCCGTTAGGTCGTCTCCGCTCTCTGCGATACCGACGATTTTATACACGTCGTTCGCAATCGAACCGTCAGCCCCCTGTGAAACGATTACAATTTCACTGTCAACCGTTGCAGACACAATTTTCGCCAACCCTTTCCCAATAACTGCCTCATGCGATGGCGTTTCGCTGAGTGTCCTACCTTCAACGACTTTTTGGTCAAAACGGGTTGCTGCGGTTTCACGTGCCACATCAACCCCAATGATTTGTACACCTGTACTCTTTTCACCAACCGAGCCGAGTCCTGCCCCGTAGACACGTGGGGTCCACGCTTCAACGCCTACAATACGCTGAATCGTCTCACCTACAGCAGAGGTGTTGTCGATCGTTTTGTAGAGCGACGGTTTATCGAGATACCCGTCGCGATGCACCTGAATGTGTCCGATACGGTTGCGCGTAAACATCGCAATAATATTCCCATACGCACCGTCGGACAAGCCAATAGTTAGCGATAAGAGCGTAAAACCGACAATCATCGCGAGGGCGGTAAGGATTGTACGCCGTTTTTGGCGGAAGATATTACGAAACGCAATCTTAAGTATCATAGTAGTAGGCACGCGCCGCGTGCCGTCTAACCTATCTTCTTCTCTGAAGATTTCGGCGTGTGAAGATTTTATCGTCGATGTCCGAATCGAAAGTTGCATTCAACCATCGGACAACCGTTTTGTGTCCTTCTTTGTTCTGTGGAATCATCTCCATCAGGGATGGCGCGATTTTGTCACCAAAGGTCTTGATCTCTTTGAAGTTCATCACTCGCATCAGGTTCCCTTTCTCGTCATAGAACCGCTGCCACACCGGTATATAATCGTCGGACTGCACGGCGGCAACAATCTTGCCCCAAACGATTGGAGAATCCTCTTTTGGTGTCAGCTGGACATAGAGATGATCCGCGGATGCGTCTTCTGGTGTAACGTACTGATAAGTATAATCGTCGAGCATCGACGACTCCCGGACCAAGTCGTCATTCGTAAAATCGGAACCCATCCACGACCCCATCATCATTGATGGCGGGATCTTCATCGTCTTGTTTGTCTTCGGCAGATAGTTCCACATCTCGTTCCCGATACGCAGTGTCGCGACTCCCTGTTCTTTCTTGGGTGCCGTAATTCGGATAAAAGTCTTGTTCATCCCCTGTGTCCAAACCGTCATTGCGAGCGTGCGTTCCCAATGTGGCGTGACGATGTGCATCTCCATCTCGGCATGGCTTGTCTCGCTCCGATAGAGTTGATCAATCTTTTTGACGATAGTTTCAACATCAGGAACATGCTCATCGGCTTGCACCAACACACAAACCGGAACAGTCAGCGCAAGCAAAAACCAGACCTTCAAACCCCGCGATTTATTCTGTGTTTTATTTCTCAATTTCGTCATTTCTCAGTTATCCTTCCACTTTCACCTTATACTATTATGATATAACAAAATATCTTAAAGTGCAAGTTTTTCAGATTTGCCGTAGGAGGGATTTCAATCCCGACATGTTTCTGTGGAATTCTCACTGCGAAGCACTCCCGGTCGCGACTCCCTTACAGAACCGAAACGAGCACGTTCGTGTCACCATCATATCAACAGGTAGCTGCCCTTTCTTTTTCCCTTCCAACTCTATAACCAATTTCAAGTAAAGTGCTATATTTCAGGACAATTTTCTTGAATACGACTTGATTTTGGGGTATCATAGCGGAAATGGACACCCAATTACGAGACTACCCCCTCACAAGTACCGTCGTTAAGTTGAAGACCGGTCGCGTACAACTCACACTTATAGAAGAACCCGATTGGTTCCTCGAACAACTCAGTCGAGAGGACACTGAAGGTAAACTCTATCTCCCTTACTGGACCTATCTCTGGGAATCTTCTATCGGTCTTGCTCGCCATGTAGAGACACTTGGCGCACAACTCAGAGAAGCACCGACTCTTGAGATCGGGTGTGGGTTTGGACTCACAGGAATTGTCGCATGTCGGATGGATGCGAAAGTGGTTTTCACGGACGCGGAACGCGAAGCACTCCGCTTCGCGCACCACAACGCGGAACAAAACGGCGTTGAAAAGAGAGCCGATTTCGTCCAGATGGATTGGAATACGCCCTGCTTCAACTGCAAATTCCGCTATATTCTCGCCGCCGATGTTATCTATGAAGAACACCACTGGCAACCGATTGCGACTTTACTTCAAGATTACCTTACCCCAAACGGTGTTGCCCTCTTTTCCGAGCCAAACCGAAAGAACGCTATCGGATTTTTCAAATTGCTCAATGACAACGGCTTTACCTATCAGAAATCTATTTATCCTGTTAAGTTGGACGGAAGGACTAACCGAGTTTCTATCTACACCGTCCGACGCGTAAACGCGTGAAAGGCGTTGTAATCCCATTTCCGGTTTTCTCTTCCTCCAATCTTCCAGTCTTCTTTTTCTGTATTGCCCAAAAAATAGGAAAATACGCGTAAATTCTGCTAAAAAAATAGGCAAAAATTCGCACCCCGCGGACGCTCTCTGCAGCTTTCATTTTCCAGAAACCTTACGCGCCCTACGGAAATCAATAATTCGGACTTTTGGCAAGGTTCTTGCTAATGCTGATATGTAAGGTTAACATGCCTTGTCATTTCAGCACATTTACAAGGCATTAACTTCGGAAGGGTCGCAGATGGGAGCAAGCACCACAACACCGAGCGTTTTAATCATTGATAACAACCCAGAGCGTGCAACTTCGTTAGTCCAAATTCTGGAAGCGAGTCGGTACAACGTCGCTGTGCCGCTGCGTCTACAGGAAGGTTTGGCGGATCAAGTCTCACGCATAAAGCCGGACATCATACTGATCGGTGTCGATTTTCCGGGGCACGCAATACTCGATTGGGTTGCGGCACTTCATGAGGACTATCCGTGTCCGACGGTCATGTTTTCGCGCGATGAACGGTCGGAGACGATTCAGGCGGCGACACGTGCGGGTGTGTCGGCGTATGCGGTCGGGAAACTCACCGGTGCCAGAGTTAAAACGATCATCGAGGCAGCCATCGCTCGATTTTATGAATTCCGGGCATTGCAAGAGGAACTCGAAAAGACAAAAACAAACCTTGCTGAACGCAAAATCATTGAACGTGCAAAGGAGCTTGTCGCCCAGCAACGTGGCTGTAATGAAGCGCAGGCGTATCAAATTTTACGAAAAATGGCGATGAATCGCAGAAAGCGGCTCGCAGAAGTCTCGCAGGATATTCTGTCGGTTGCAGAAGTGTTGACAAATAAATTATAGGCGGATATATCCATTTCCGCTTTGAAAGTACGTATGTTCAAGGATGAACGAAACGTACACATGAGAATTACCGATTTTGCCTAATACAGATGAATATGTTTTGTGTTATTAGGCATAATAGATAATAACGACGATTCCAACCAAAGACGGTCTGGAACCAGACACAGGTGTCTATTTGGCGAAGCATTGTGCTTGCCGATAGATGCCTTTTTTTCTGTCTTTATATTCAGGTTATGTATCCGTTTGAATGCCATTTATTTCTGAAGGAGGTTCAAAGGTGAACGAATCAAGATCAAAAAAGAAAGTTATTCCTGCAAGTCGAAAGGTGCGTTCAGCACCAACGGCGGCTGCGAAAAAAAGGAAGCCCAAGATAAACGCCGCAGAGGTCCTCAAACAAGAAAAAAACGGGCTTGAGGTGATCAACGACATTCCGAACTACATTCGGAACGGTTGGGAATCTATTCCGGCAAACGAACGCGACCGACTCAAATGGGTAGGTGTCTTTTACCGAAAACAGACCCCTGGGGCATTTATGATGCGGCTCCGCATGTCCAGCGGTTTTAGCAACGCCGAACAGTTCCGCGCCATCGCTGAAATCAGTGAGGCACACGGACCGGGATTTGTGGATCTCACGACGCGTCAGCAGATACAGCTCCGCGGTTTCACGATTGAAAATGTTCAGCACATCTGGAATCGGCTGGAAGCGGTCGGTTTAGGTTCACTCCAAACCGGTTTCGATAACATTCGCGGTGTAATTGGGTGCCCCGTCGCTGGGTTAACGCCGAACGAATTGTTTGACGCTTCGCATGTCGGCAGGGAATTCACGAACCTCATTGTCGGCAACAAGGAATTCACCGATATTCCACGCAAGTTTAATGTCGGTATCACGGGATGTTTGGATAACTGTACGCATACCGCCTCACAAGACATCGCGCTTACGCCTGCGGTAAAGGAGATTGATGGTCAGGAGACAAAAGGCTTTAACGTCGCTGTTGGCGGAAAGATGGGGTCTGGGGGGTACACACTGGCACAACCACTTGATGTGTTTATTATCCCTGAGGAAGCCTCGGTTTTGTGTGCGGATATTACGCTAATTTTTCGAGATCACGGACCTCGGACGGCTCGTAATAAATCTCGCCTCGCTTTTCTGATTGCAGACTGGGGTGTAGAAAAATTCCGGGAAGAATTAGAAAGTCGTCGGCATAGAAAACAACCGCTCCTGAGGGCGGGTAAAGATGCGCGCGGGAAGAAGAAGACTGACCATACCGGTATCTTCTCACAGAAACAGCCACATCTCAACTACGTCGGGCTTGTTGTCCCTGTCGGACGTATTACGACAACACAACTTTTCGAGGTCGCTCGGCTCGCGGAGGAATATGGCAACGGCGATATCCGTCTCACGCAGGGACAGAACCTGATTATTACCAACGTACCGGACGCAAAGCTCGGAGAATTAACCGCAGAACCGCTCCTACACGAACTCCGCTATGATCCTTCGGAAGTCATGCGCGGTATGGTGAGTTGCACAGGTATCGACTACTGCCACTTCTCACTGATTGAAACGAAAGAACGCGCGATGGAAGCGATCCGGCATTTGGAAGCGAGGCTTGGCAATACGAAACCGCTCACGATACATTGGTCTGGCTGTCCGAACGGGTGTGGCAATCACGCTGCCGCTGATATTGGACTGCTTGGTAAGAGAATTAAGATTGATGGTGTTGTTACCGATGCGGTGGACGTGTTCCTCAAAGGAGATGCTGGTGCAAACCCGAAAGTCGCGCCCAAAGTATTGGAAAATGTACCTTGTGACGATTTACCGCAAGTGCTTGAAGGACTCGTCCCTTACCTTTCACGGCGGTAATATCGCTTTTGCCGAATGTCGAAAAATAGTATTAGCTTTGAACAACGTTCAAAGCGACTCGAAAACGGTCAAGTTACCAATCAATGAAACTTATCCGCAAGGAAATATAAAATTATGGATATAAAAAATAAAGCAACACGGATAAATCTCTTTAGCTTAAAAACGATCCAGATGCGAACCTTTCATACCACATGGTTCGCGTTCTTCCTCGCATTTTTCGGTTGGTTTGGGATTGCTCCGCTTATGGCGATTGTGCGCGAAGACCTAATGTTAACAAAAACACAGATCGGTAATACGATTATCGCCTCTGTGGCAATTACGGTGCTGGTGCGTGTCTTAATCGGACCGCTCTGCGATAAGATCGGTTCCCGAAAGGCGTATACATGGCTCCTGATCCTCGGTTCGCTGCCTGTCATGGGTATCGGACTCGCTCAGAATTACGAATCGTTTCTGCTGTTCCGACTGGCAATCGGTGCAATCGGTGCGTCGTTCGTCATCACGCAGTATCACACGTCGGTGATGTTCGCACCGAATGTTATCGGCACAGCGAATGCGACGACAGCCGGGTGGGGGAACCTCGGCGGCGGTGTTACGCAGATGGTCATGCCGCTCATTTTTACGGCTATTCTCAGCTTCGGTGTGAGCGAATTCCTCGGATGGCGATTGGCGATGATTGTTCCCGGTATCGCGCTGTTTATCACTGGGTTTGCTTATTACTTCTTGACCCAAGATGCCCCCGATGGAAACTATAAGGAACTCCGTGAACGCGGTGAACTTGAACCTTCAGAGGGCAAAGGCAAGGAATCTTTCATGCTGGCGATTAAAGACTACCGCGTCTGGGCACTTTTCTTTATTTATGCCGCTTGTTTCGGGGTGGAATTAACCATTAACAACGTCGCTGCGCTCTACTATCACGATCAGTTCCACTTGGATGTCAAGACCGCGGGACTCATCGCTGGCTTGTTCGGTTTGATGAATATTTTTGCCCGAAGTCTCGGTGGGTTTTTCTCCGATTTCTTTGCGAAAAGGATGGGACTCCGCGGGCGTGTCATGTTCCTCTTCGTGGGACTGTTAGGTGAAGGGATCCTGTTGATGGTGTTCTCACAAATGGCGGTGCTCGTGCTTGCCGTTGGAACGATGATTGTCTTCAGTCTTTTCGTGCAGATGTCGGAAGGCGCGACGTTTGGAATCGTTCCGTTTATCAATAGAAAGGCGTTAGGAGCCGTAGCCGGTATCGTCGGCGCGGGTGGCAATGCTGGTGCCGTTGCAGCGGGTTTCCTGTTCCGGTCTGAGAGTATCACGATGCAGCAAGGCTTGCTGTATCTCGGTGTAATGGTTGCAGTTGCTTCGTTTGGGACAGTGTTAGTGAGATTCTCGCCCGCAGTCCAAGCTGCAGAGCAAAAGGCGTTTGATGCAGCACTCGCGGAGAGACAACGGCTGAAAACCGAAGCAGGTGCTTTATCCTAAAGTCCATTCCCAAGCCGGTAGGTGCGGTTTTGCGGCGTACTCGCTCAAATGTGATTTGCATTCTAACCGCACCGGAACGAAATAATATGAGATCTTTGACAATGGAGAAACCAGTGCAAAATTCGACGGGAAAAGCGGTATGTCCCTATTGTGGGGTCGGTTGCGTCATCCAAGCAACCGTCCAAGATAATAAAATTACGAGAATCTCAGCAGACGATGATGTCGCTCCTAATTATGGAATGCTCTGTCCAAAAGGCGCGCATCTGAAACAGGTCTTTCAAAATCATGACGGTAGACTCGCGTATCCCATGATTCGGGATCGCCGTGGTGAACCCCCGCGCCAGGTTTCGTGGGACGAGGCGATCGCTTTCACGGCAAATCGGCTTCACGAAATCCGACTGGAGCACGGCAAGGATTCTATTGCGCTCTACGGTTCTGGACAGTTGGATACAGAGACTTCCTACGTGTTCAACAAATTGTTCAAAGGATTTCTCCGCACGAATAACGTAGACACAAATAGTCGGCTCTGTATGTCGTCCGCGGTGGTCGGTTACATGCAGGCGTTCGGTTCAGATGGACCTCCTACCTGCTATGATGATATTCAGCACGCCGATGTTTTCCTGATTATCGGTGCGAACATGGCGGTGAATCATCCCGTGCTCTTCCAGATGATTCGGAAACGGCGGGCAGTTGAGCCAAATACACGGATTATCGCCGTAGATCCGCGCCGCACGAAGACTGCCGATTTCTCAGATATCCATGTGCCGCTCGCGCCCGGGAGTGACGTTGCTTTCCTTCAACTCATTGCCAAGCGTCTCCTTGCCGTCGGACGAGTCAATAGCCGTTTCATCCGCAGAAGTACAGAAAACTTCAGTGCTTATGAGAACCATCTGAAGAGTTTAGACGAAGACGCGCTGCTCGCTGCCTGTGATATTCATCCCGCACGTATTGACGAGATCGTTGAATATCTCTCTAAACCGAGTCGGTTACTCAGTTTCTACTGCCAAGGCACCAATCAGAGCACAAGCGGCGTTGACAAAAATGTCGCCCTCATCAACTTACATCTACAGTTGGGTGAAGTTGGCAAAAGGGGCGCGGGTCCGTTTTCGTTGACGGGACAACCGAATGCGATGGGTGGCAGAGAGGTCGGTTATCTGTCGCACCAACTCCCCGGCTATCGTGTCGTCACTAATGATATGCACCGTGCCTATCTGGAAGGCGCGTGGCGAGTACCACCGGGTAGCATTGATCCGAATCCGGGTTTGACGGCAGTGCCAATGTTTGAGGCGGCGGCTGAGGGTAAGGTTCGCGCACTCTGGATCGCCTGCACGAATCCAGCCGTCAGCATGCCCGATACAAAGGTTTCGCAAGAAGGGTTGCGTCGGGCGGACTTGGTCATCGTGCAGGATTGCTATTACCCGACAGAGACTGCCGAGTATGCGGACGTGCTGCTCCCCGCGGCGCAGTGGGGCGAAAAGCGAGGTACAATGACAAACAGCGAACGGCTCGTCGTCCGCAGCGATCAGTTCCTGACCCCACCCGGTGAAGCGAAGCCGGATTGGTGGATATTCACGCAGGTCGCGAGAGCGATGGGATACAAGCGGAATTTCGACTTCTATACTGCTGAGGAGGTATGGGACGAATATCGGATGCTGACTGCAGGCACACCGTGTGATCAGATGGGAATGACGAATGAACGACTCGCGAAGACATCATTGCGCTGGCCCTGTCCGCATCCACGGCATCCGGGTACGGCGCGCCGATATGTCCGCACGAAGTTTTTTACCGATTCTGGAAAGGCACAGTTCAAAACGCCGGTCTATCAGCCACCCGATGAGGAGGTAAATGAGGCGTTCCCGCTCGGATTGACGACGGGACGGATTGAGAGCCAGTGGCATACCCGCACCCGTACAGGCAAAGTGCCGCAGCTGGTGCGTAAGGATCCGGAACCGTTTGTGGAAATCCATCCGGACGATGCTATAGAGAACAATGTTGAAGACGGTGAATGGGTTTATCTTGTTGGGCGACGTGGAAGGTGTTATGCGAAGGCACGTGTCACAGAGGCGATTCGTCGAGGCTTGCTCTTCACACCGTTCCATTGGGGCGATCTCTTCCATGCAGAAACGAATGCGAATTACGTGACGAATCCTGCGCTCGATCCGGTGTCTAAGCAACCGGAGTTAAAATTCTGCGCCGTGCGGATTGAGGCTGAAGATTCATAGCAGATGGGAGAGAAGGGGCAGCTATCAAGCGTCATCTCTTGAAGGCCGCTCTTGCACCACAGGAATGACGTAGCTCCGAATCGTCAGGCCGTCTATCGCCTCCGTCTCTGTGCGCGGTTCCGGTGCCTCGCGGTGATCGAACACGACGTAGTAACCCCGCACAACGCCTTCTGTTGATAGATACGCCGCGAGTTGTTGCTTCCCTTCGGCATAACCCCTTTCACTTCTCCATATCTTTGTTTCAACGACATATTTTCTCTGGTTGTGGAGAATGATCAGATCCATCCTACCGCGTCCGGTTGGGACTTCCATATACATTGCCCCGTTCACGCTGGTAATGAACTGATCAAGATAGGCAAAGAGCAGGTGCTGTCCGATGAACTCTTGAGGGGTTTCCGGGACTTGCAGGATCCTAAAGCCTGCGCGGGCAATAAAGTCTCGGAAGTTATCCAAGAGCCGTTCCATCTGAATCTGTCCAGTGTCGGTGAGGTACTGAAATCCATCGGTATCTTCGGGGAAGTAATCGCGCTCCAGTCCGTTGACTATCGGTTTGAACGCTTGTATGATACGGTGCAGGTAAATCGGATTGACAATCTCACATCTTCTGTCAGCACCTCTCGCGATGACACCATAAGTAGTGAGTTCATTGATGATGTCATTGTCAGGATTGAATTGCACGCTGTTCTCATAAGAGACGATTTGCATGAGGAGGGTCTCAAAGCGGCGGTCTTTGCGGATATTGGTTAGAAGATGTTCAATATTGGTGTTGCGTTCGTCAAGGAGTTGGGTATGTGCTGTTGCGAAGTGCGCCATCGCAATTACTTCGGTTTTAGGGATGTCCAGTTCCTCTGTGAGTATCTGTGCGTATCGATTGACAAGAAAAGGCTGTCCGCCTGTCTGTGTGTGAATGGATTCAATGACTTCCGGGGCGAAAACTTGTCCAACCTCGGCGGTGTATTGTCCGAAAAGTTCTTGCACTTGGGGAAGCGTAAAATTAGCCAAACCGAATTCATCTTGGATATTGAACGGAGAAACAGAGCGATCGTAGTTAAGTTGTGCGATGCTCTTGACACCAATGATACCAAGACTGTAGGGACATCGAGGTGTCACGTGAGAGATATAAATATGTCGAAACGCGTGTAAAAAACCCTTCAGCGCGGATCGGGGGATACCATCAAATTCGTCGATAATCAGGACGACCTTCGCGTATTTCAAGAGTTCCTGAAGTTGTTCAAAGAACTCCATCATTGACAAATGGGTGGTTATCTGAGCATTATCAAGAAAATGCTTTAAGATTTTGTCAAATCCTTCTCCGCGCCCTTGGAAAATCCGTTCAACTTCCTTGCGAATTTGTTTCGTGAGAGAGTCGTAAAATTCAGAACGCGTGCAGTCTTCATAGGTTTCAAAATTCAGTTGAATGGGAAAGTAAGTTAAGTCTTCAGCAGTGAGGACTTCAACTGCGCGTTGGAAAAAAGTCGTCTTCCCCGTCTGCCGTGGTGCGAAGATGACAATATAACGTCCCTCCTTAACGCGCTTTATGAACTCCGCGAGTTCGTCAGTCCGAGCGACAACATAGTGCTGTTCAGGGTTCACAGGTCCCTGCGTACCAAACCTTCTCATGTCTGTTTCCCTTGTGGTTTTTCAGCCAAAGGTTTGTCTGGCACTTTTCCTTGTTCTTCACAAACCTCGAAGTAGACCTCAAGTGACTTTTGCATCTTTTCCCGTAGTTCAGTTACAGAGGCACCATAAAATGTGATTACGTCCTGTGTATTAATCACTGTTCCATGAAAGGGGTCTATTTCTGGGCAAAATCAACAGCGCCGATATAACTTTTGTATTCGATCATGGCTCTCAAAGCAGTGCCTTGATTTCAAGATCAAGGCACTAAAAAAATGGATATTTCTGCTAAAATCCAAGCTGCTTATTTACAACGTTCTTCAGTTCCTCACCCTTCAGGTACCGTTCCAAGTTATCCAAGAAGAACTCGGTGATACGGCGCATGCGGTGCTGTGAACCACCTGCGGAATGTGGCGAAATGATAACGTTGTCAAAATCCCACAATGGGCTGTCTTCTTGGAGAGGCTCGACCTCAGTTACATCTAAACCAGCCGCAGCGATTTTACCGGCTTGTAGAATCTCAATCAAATCGGGTTCGTTGACGATCGGTCCGCGAGCGACATTAATAAAAAACGCTGTCGGTTGCATCACTGATAGGTTATCCTTATTGATAAGACCCCGTGTCTCTTCAGTCAACGGACACGCAATCATCACGACATCCACTTGACTCATCATGTTTGAGAGTTGATCCATCGGCACCAATTCATCGACGTTATCCGGTTTATCGGTGCGGTAGGCATCGACAGCGATAACGTGCATATCGAACCCTTTTGCGCGTTTTGCCATCTGCATCCCGATGCCACCCATCCCAACGATACCGATCTTGAACCCGTCAATCTCGATCATCGGCATTGTCCTTGCACCGCCCCATTGGTGGTTGTCCTGATTCCGAACGGATTCATGAATACCACGCGCCAAGCCGAGCAGGAGTGCGAACGCTTGGTCAGCAACATGCGTTCCATATAAGCCAGCAGCGTTTGTCAAAAGAACATCACTCTCACGGAGCGCGGGATACATGTGCCGGTCCATGCCTGCACTGGAAGATTGGATCCATTTGATGTTCGGAAAGTGCGGGAAAAGGTCCTCGCTACAGTAGCCGTAGAAGATATCGGCATCTTTGCCTTCCTCAATCAGTGCCTCGCGTGAATCTGGAGCAACGTAGGTGTGTTCATCACCGACGATACTTTCCAATCTCTGGAGGAGTTCACCTTCAACACGTCCTTGAAGTAGAATTTTCATAGATTTCCTTTCGTAATGCGATATAGGTAATTGGAAGCGTGGAAGAATGGAAGAATGGAATGGGTAAGCGAAGGAACGGTTCCTTCCAAATTTCCGTCCTTCTTCCACCGTACCCTCTGATTTTTATTGCCACGGTGGGGTTTCGGGCAACAATTCCTGAAATTTATCAATCAATGCATCCTCATAGGCACCTGCGTATTGTCCATCAAAAAATTTGCCCATCGCTTCATCGAGGAACAGTTGCCACGATGTGTCCTCGGCACCCGGATTAACAGGAAAGAATAGTGCGCCTACATCCTGTGCTGCTTTCAGGTCGCCGGGTGAATCACCGAGCATTAGGACGTGGTTTTCGGGATACCTATCTTTCGTCGTTATCGTGAGGTGTTCCGTTTTCGTCCCCATCTCTTGACCGGCGATCAGCGCGACATAAGTATCAATTTCGTGTTCATCCCATTCACGTTGAAGTGCCTCGTCCGGTGTAGCAGAGACAACGATGACATCTGCTTTGCCTTGAAGTCGCTGCAACGTTTCACGCACGCCGGGAAACGGTGGGAGGTTATAGACGATCTCAGCGACACTTTCGTTCACACCGAGACTCCACGCCATGACTTGGTTCAGTTCGTCGAGCCTCTCACCGGTGGCGTTGTCAATGGCAGTTTGTAGGGCAGGATTACCGAGTTTCGTTTCCGTTTCTGACCATTCGCGTAGGTAGGGCAGTTCCGGCACTACGACACCCATCTTCTGCACGAGCGACATCTCGCGTAAGAAATCGCACACCAACAGGATTGCCTTGAACCGATTCGTGCCACGCGTCTTTGAGTAGAGATTCACAAAATCCCATGCCTGATGCACTTGTCGTGAGATGGATGCCAATCCGAAATGCTTGACGAGGTTCACGCTGAAGCAGTCGTTGTGTTTGACCTCCATGCTGTTGAAAACGCAACCGTCTGAGTCGATGCCGACAAAAAACTCGTGCTGTGGTTCAAAATCGTAGAGTGCTTGTTGGGGTTCTTGAGCCATACATTTTCCTTTCAAAAAACGCTTAGTATCTTGGGCTACGGCACGGCGGGGCGTGCCTGCTACTTTAGAACGCTCAATGGCTACGGCACGGCGGGGCGTGCCTGTTACTTTAGAACGCTCAATGGCTACGGCACGCGGAGCGTGCCTGCTACTTTGGAACGCTCAATGGCTACGGCACGGCGGGGCGTGCCTGCTACTTTGGAACGCTCAATGGCTACGGCACGGCGGAGCATGCCTGCTACTTTACTCAATAACGACTTCTGGACGACCTTCGAGCATCCATTCGGTATGGAAGACCGTCGGCTCGCCGTCTTTTCCGAGAACCGTGTTCCCGTCTGCATCGAGTTTATGATAGGTGTGAGCGCCGAAGTAGTCGCGCATCGCTTGGATGAGATTTGCAGAGAGCCTGCCGCTACGGTAGCTATCGAAATAGGCTAAAGCCGAGCTGAATGCCGGAATCGGGACACCGAGTTGCGTGGCGGTGCCGATGACGTTTCGCCAGTTCGGTTGTGCCGCTTCAATCACGCCTCGGAAATAGGAATCGAGGAGTAGATTCGGGAGTTCCGGGTTGCGTTCAAACGCCTCAGCAATCCGATGTAGGAATTTTGCGCGGATGATACACCCACCACGCCAACCGAGACTGATTTGACCGAGGTCTAAGTTCCACCCGAATTCTTCGCTGGCTTCCCGCATTAAGGCGAAACCTTGGGCATAAGAGCAGATTTTCGCGGCGTAGAGTGCGTCGTGAATCGCTTTTAATGCTTCATCTCGGTCGCCTTGGAATGTTCCCACTGGTCCTTGAATAACCTCTTCCGCTGCAACACGTTCGCTTTTAACAGCAGAGATACAACGTGCAAAAACCGCCTCAGCAATCGTCGGTGCGGAGATGCCGAGATCCAGTGCCGAGATACTTGTCCATTTGCCAGTACCTTTTTGCCCCGCTTGGTCCAACACAACATCCACAAAAGGTGTGCCGCTGCTATCGAGTTGTGTGAAGATGTCAGCGGTGATTTCGATGAGGTAGGAATTCAGTTCGCCGCTGTTCCATTCGCTAAAAACGGCGTGCATCTCGTCCGCGTTCATGCCCAAGACACTTTTCATCAGCGAGTAGGCTTCGCATATCAGTTGCATGTCGCCGTATTCGATGCCATTGTGCACCATCTTGACGTAATGCCCCGCGCCATCGGGTCCGATGTAGGAGCAGCACGGCGTGCCATCTACCTGCGCCGCAATTTTCGTAAAGATCGGCTCTACAAGCGCGTAAGCCTCGGCTGAACCTCCGGGCATCATTGCGGGTCCTTTGAGTGCTCCTTCTTCACCACCGGAGATACCTGTGCCGATAAACAGGATATCCTGTTCAGCCAGCTCGGCGTGTCTGCGGACGGTATCGTTGAAATTAGAGTTCCCGCCGTCAATAATGAGGTCGCCTTTTGAGAGGTGAGGGACCAATAACTCAATAAACGCGTCGACCGGTTCCCCTGCTTTCACCATTAAAATGATTTTCCGAGGTGTATCTAATTTCCCAATGAATTCTGGAATTGAGTGCGCGCCAGTGATATTTTTGCCGTTTGCTGCACCTTCTATGAAAGCGTCTACACGTGAGACAGTCCGGTTAAAGACCGCCACCTCAAAGCCTTTGCTTTCCATGTTCAGTGCGAGGTTTTCGCCCATCACTGCTAATCCGATGAGTCCAATATCTGCCGCCAAATCTATTTTCCTCCTATGATAGTGTGTATTTTTCATATCATACACTGTAGGAGGCAATAATGTCAATAGAAAAATAAAGAAGAAGTGGTTGAGTTTTAAGAATCTATAAAAGGTTTCAAATCCCATAGCAGGGTGGAGCAGTCAAAACTGCCACTCGCCAAAATTGTGCTATCTGGCGAAAATGCAAGCGACTGAATGTCTGTCGGATGTCCCCACAGGGTCGCGATATTCTCACCGCTCGCCACTTCCCATAACCGAATTGCCATCTTCTCCATGCCTTCCTCCCACCAAGTGCCCGATGCCAGATACTTACCACACGGCGAGAATGCCAATGCCCAAGGTGCCCGACTCTCTGGATGTGGTATTGCAAAAAGGGTTGTTAAGGTTTCGGCGTTCCATAAACGGAGTTCGCCGGACAGTCCACCCGCGATCAAGTTACCACACGGTGAAAATGCTATATCCATAAGTGTGTGAGGTTCACCTAATGGCAATGTGGCAATTTCTTCACCGGATTCAACATCCCATAGCCGAGCGATTCTATCATCTGAGCCGCTTACCAGTCGTTTGCCATCTGGCGAGAAGCACACCGACCAAATGTGCTCGGTATGCCCTATGAGCGGTTTTAACCGCGCCTTACGTATGAAATCGTATAGATAGATAGTACCTTCTCTACTTCCAACTGCAAGTAGATCACCTGTCGGTGCGAATGCGATGTTCCATATCAATCGGACCGGATCGGTTTCAGTGAATTCCGCAATCGGTGCATCAGGTTTCTCGGCATCCCAAACTTTGATGTTGTTGTCTTCACTATGGGCAGATAGTATGTTCCCAGAGGGCAACACAGTAAAAGAGGCAATACGCTGATCTTCCAATAATGTTTCCTGAACCTGCTTACTTTCAACATCCCATAACACGATACCGTTCCGATACCCTCTTGTTGCCAGTGTCTTTCCATCCGGTAAAAACATAACCGGATCTGGAAAACAGGCAGATTCACGAAGTGTTGAGAATGTATGTATGTTACCAGGCTGACGCTTTTTGTTCTGTGTAGTGTCGGTACACATGTCAGCAAGAGCCACCTGCGGAAATTCTCTAAACCATGCGGCATCAATACTCCTCGGATGTAGTTCTAGGATCTGTATTTTTTCACGATGTTCCATATTCCAGACTTCAATAGTGTCTTGCCTATCCACAATTGCAAATAACTCCCCATCTGTTGAATAAAATGGCACTGTCCGAGGCGTTTGAAAGTCATTATAAGCCATCTTTTGCGCACCCTTTGCTACGTCCCACACGCGTAAGCTTTCATCTCTACTACTGGATGCGAGGAACTCGCCGCAAGGTGAAAAGATAATAGTATCCATCCAAGCACTTTTCACGCTAAAGTGAGAGATACGTTTACCTGTCGTTATATTCCATACTGAGATGTAGTGATTAATAGGATCGGCATCACCAATGGGATCGTCAGAGGTCACTCCTGCCAGTAGACAACTGTCTTGAGAGAAGTTAAAATTTCCACCCGCAAACTTGAAAATTAACTTGCCTGTCTCAGGGTCCCAGATGTAAGTTTGTGTGCCTTCTGTGCCAAGATTATCTGCAGTCGCAGCGACGTACTGTCCATTTGGGGAGAATTCCAATCCATAAATATCAGCTGATACAACTTCACGTTCACCTCGATCCATCTCTGCGATGCACACACCGCGATGGACATCTAACACTTCAACGATGCCGCTAAAATTCGCGGTGGCGATCCATTTACAATCCGGAGAAAAGTTAATGCGCCAATAGATATTATGTTCTTCCGTCCGCTTCATCTGCGCGAGGCATTCACCACTCTGAATATCCACCACCTTAATGATACCGTCGTAATTGGCGATAGCAATCCACTCACCATCTTGCGAGAAATCGACAGTGGAGATCATTCCGCGCTCTGTTTCCCACAATGCTATAGGCGACTTTGACGACATTTCATACCACCAGAGACCTATACGGGTTTGAACGGCGAAATACACGCCGCCGGGAGGGAGTCCCAGTTTTGGTCCTCCACTGGACAAGGCAATTCCTTTCCCAAGTCGGGCGATTGCGCCTTCTGGTAATGCCCATGTAATTCCTTCGGTGTCACTCGGCACAACATTGAATGGTGCCGGTCTTCGATTTTGTTTCATATTGACTCCTTAATGATAGTTCTTTGTAATAAAGGTTGCATAGATAGATTTCGTTACACCGTATACAGATAATGGTTCATCTATGCACATCTTTGGATGCACCTTCACACACTTCCCAAGAATCTCGAGCGCAGCTCGCTCCTACAGAACATACATTTCCAGAAGTCGCAAGCACAGCTCGATCCTACAGAAAGAGGCTTCTTACTATGACCGAAAACTTGATTAAACACATATCTAACATTTACGTCAAAATATAAAATAATCACGCGCGGTTTACCTGCCCAAAAGGAGTTTCACCATTCGTAGTCTACTCGGTCTTAAGAAGTATGTCATTCGGTACCGGTACGCCATTATATTCAGTTTCTTTCTTGTGGTCGTGACGAATGTGCTTCTCCTGATTAGCCCCCAAATCCTCAAGACGGTTGTTGATGAGTTAGGCCTCGCTTGGAAAAGTGCTTATGATCCGGATTATGTGGGGCCACTCTTTACGATCTCTCCGGAACGCATCCTCTTTTTCGCGCTACTTATCTTTGGGATCGCGCTCTTTGCGGGTATCCTACGCTTCATCCAACGGCGCACCATCCAAGGGGTCGCGCGGCAGATGGAGTTCCACCTCCGTGCCGACTTCTTTCTGCATCTTCAAAAACTCTCGGCAGCGTATTACGATAACGTCCGTACCGGCGACCTGATGACGCGGGCAACCAGCGATCTAAATGCCATCAGAATGGTGCTGAGCAGTGCTGTCATGTATACAGCAGACGCAATCGTATTTTTCGGACTCGCACTCACCATTATGCTTCGTATTGATGTAGGTTTGACCCTTGTCGCACTGCTGCCCTATCCAGTGCTCGCACTCCTGATTCGCTTTCTTGGAAAACGGTTGCATGCACGTTATGAGCGAATCCAAGAGGCGTTCTCAACGTTGAACACCAAAGTGCAGGAGAATTTGTCTGGGGTCCGCGTGGTGAAAGCGTACACACTCGAAGCGAGCGAAATCGAACACTTCCAAGCATTGAACCGAGAGTTTGTTGACCGTAACCACGAACAGATCCGACTGATGACTTTCTTTTTCCCAATCTTCCGCTGTTTGCCAGGGATCGGTATTGTCGTCCTGCTTTGGATGGGTGGGCTCCGGGTCATTGACGGCGAAATGTCGCTCGGCGATTTCGTCGCGTTCCACGCCTATCTCATGATGCTCATCCGTCCGATGATTACGCTCGGCTTCATCGTCAACACCTTTGAACGCGGCGCAGCGTCTATGGGACGCATCCAAGCGATTCTCAATGAGAAGCCTGAAATCTTTGATGGCGAGCAGGTGAAATGGGGGATCAAAGATATTGAAGGTGAGATCGAATTTAGAGACCTTAATTTTGCGTATCCCGATGGAACACCTGTGCTTAAGGGCATTAACCTCAAAATTGAACGCGGTAAGACGCTTGCGATTGTCGGTGGAACGGGGTCTGGGAAATCTACACTTGTCAACCTCATTCCACGCATCCGTCAAGCAGCACGTGGCACCGTCTTTGTCGATGGCGTAGACATTCAGGATATACCGTTAAATGTTCTCCGATCCAGCGTCGGGGTCGTCGAGCAGGAACCGTTCCTTTTCTCTGACTATTTGCAAAATAATATCGCCTACGGTCTCGAAACACCGGACGAGGTACAGATAAAAGACGCAGCGCACACCGCAGATCTCCTTGAACAGATTGAGGAGTTCCCCGATGGGTTAGAAACCTTCCTCGGTGAACGTGGGATGACAATTTCAGGGGGGCAACGCCAACGGACCGCACTCGCTCGCGCGATTATCATTAAACCGAAAATTTTGATCCTTGACGACGCATTCGCAAATGTGGATACCCAAACAGAAGACACGATTCTCAGTCGGCTCACCGAAATTATGAAGGATCGCACGACTATCCTCATTTCACATCGTATCTCTACCGTGAAGGGTGCCGACCACATCGTCGTCCTTGACGAGGGCAGCATTGTTGAGGCAGGCACACACGAACAACTTCTCGAACAGAACGGGATTTATGCCGGTATCTATGAAACACAACTCTTGCAAGAGGAACTTGAGAAACTATAACTTACGCAGCTGCGGGCGCGGTTTGTAAGCGCGCCGAGCAACAACGTGTTATCAAAGGGGAAATCCACCAATGTTTGGCATGGGCAGTGACCTATACGAATATAGCGATGAAGAACAAGACCTCGGAAAAGTCTATGACCGAGTGTTGATGAAGCGACTTCTGGCGTACCTCAAACCGTACAAAGTCCAGCTGCTCATCATCGGATTTCTCATGATCGGGAATACACTCTCGCAATTGGCAGGACCGTTTCTGATGCAACTTGCCATTGACGACTATATTACCCCCGGTACACGAGAAGGCTTAAGTACAATAGCGACGCTTTACGTGTTCTCATTGATGAGTCTGTTCGTGTTCGGGTACTCTGAAGAGTATCGCACACAGATGATCGGGCAACATGTCATGCGCGATCTCCGTCAGGGGCTTTTTTCGCATTTACAACGCTTGGACGTACAGTTTTTTGATAAAAATCCGGTCGGTAGATTGATGACCCGCGTTATGGGCGACGTTCAAGTCCTCAATGAACTCTTTTCCTCCGGTGTGATTACCATCTTCGCGAATCTGCTCCGTATTTGTGGCATTGTCGTGGTGATGCTTCTCTATAATTGGAAGCTCGCACTCGTTACGTTCACGGTGATCCCAATTATTTTCGGCGCGACGCTTGTTTATCAGATCTATTCGCGTCGCGCGTTTCGAGAGCAACGTAAGCAGCTTGCGCGTATCAATGCTTTTCTACAAGAAAACATCGTCGGTATGACGACAATGAAGCTGTTCGCACAAGAACGGCGAAGCCATCTCCGCTTTAACGAGCGCAATCGGCGATACCTCGCTGCCAACCTGAAGAGCATCTTCTATTTTTCGATCTTTCACCCGCTGATAGAGGTGGCGGCATCGCTCGCAACAGCTGTGATTATCTGGTATGGCGGCGGACAAATTATACAAAATGCACTGACGTTTGGCGGGCTGGTGATGTTCATGGGCTACGCGCAACAGTTCTTCTGGCCCATCCGCGAACTGAGCGAAAAATATACCATCTTCCAAAACGCGATGGCGTCCTCGGAACGGATTTTCCAACTCCTCGATACACAACCGTCTATCATTTCTGCAGCACCTAAAACTGGCACCGACAGTCTGAAAGGCGAGATTGAATTCAAAAACGTCTGGTTCGCCTATAACGATGATGATTACGTCTTACGGGATGTCTCGTTCAAGGTGAAACCGGGGGAGAAGGTCGCACTCGTAGGGCATACGGGGGCAGGGAAAACCTCTATCATCAACCTGCTCTGCCGGTTCTATGAGATCAACAAGGGACAGATCTTGATTGACGGGGTAGATATCCGAGAGATGAACTTGGAAGATCTACGAGGCGCGGTTAGTATCGTACAACAGAATATCTTTCTGTTTTCTGACTCTATTGAGCGGAATATCACTTTAGGAGATCCATCGATTTCGTCGGAGCAGGTGAAACGTGCATCGGAAGATGTACATTTGGACAGGTTTGTGCAGAAAATGCCGGAGGTCTACGGCACGGAGATTAAAGAGGATGGGGCTGGGTTATCCGTTGGGCAGAAGCAGTTGGTCGCCTTTGCGCGTGCCTTAGCCTCCGATCCGAGTGTCCTCATCCTTGACGAAGCGACCTCAAGTGTTGACACCGAAACTGAGCTCCTGATTGAAGATGCGGTGAGCCGTCTGATGGAAAATCGCACCTCTGTCGTCATCGCGCACCGGCTTTCAACCATCCAGAATGCGGATAAGATTATCGTCATGCACCGCGGCGAAATCCGGGAGACCGGTACACATAACGAGTTGTTGCAACAGGCTGGTATCTATTATCGGTTGTATCAGTTGCAATATAAGGGGCAGGAGGGTAAAAGAAGTTTGTAGAAGAATAGGCGATACGGACGGTTTCATTCTGTTTCCGGATTGAAAATATCACCCTCTTTGCAATCGTTGCTAATCCATCTATCCCAATCCGCAGAATCTCTTTCTACTCTCATCATGTATTCTATGGTTTTGTTATCTTCTAAAGCTTCTTGAGTTCCATGTGCGGGAGAGGCTTTAAGTTTATCCATTTCTAACATCATTTCTTCATGTGCTAAAACAAACGTGGTTGCTCCATCATCGGAGATTGACTGAATAATGTAATCGCAATCCTGCCACGGTCTAATTTGAAGAATATTAACGGAATTATTCTGATTGTAACCAGAACTTTTATACTCATAGTATCTGCCGTTCTTTTTTAGATCCCCTCTATTCTCATTTTTACTAACTCTTTCACAATCATGCTTTTTTATGAAATAGTTTTCCCACAAAGGACTCCTTGATTGTGTGGACAGAACGCTGCTTATTTTGTAAAAATCCTCTTCAGAAATAACTTGTTCTTCAATGGTTAAATCAATTAATTGATGCCGAATACTTGCTACGCTATTCATCACGATTCTACTGCTATCTATATTGTCTAATATGAAGCTTATCGTTTCATTTAATTCTTTCCTGTTCATAGCATTTAACATGTTCAACCTAAAGGAGATCAAACAAGCTCCCTTGGTTTTCTTCAGTTCTATTCGGCTCATGGCATTTTATATATTGTTCCAAAAATTCAAATTTTGTTAGCCAATACACACCACCGTTTGCACAAGAATTGCCACTCCAATCAACAGCTTTGATTCTGGCTATTAAATCTTCCACTGGAATTTTCGATTTAAGGAAGTAGCCTCGGTTGTTTGGTGTCGGCGTTTTGGTAATTCTTTTTGGGGAAGCACCAAATACAAATATGTCAAAATCCTCTTTATTGGAGAATTTAAAATCATTCGTTTCTGTGTAGGCATTCGGATTAACTCTTAGATCTTTTCCTTCTGATTTATCAAAAATGAAGAAACTTGCAGGCACATGGTATGCCTCCCCTTCCAGTGTAAAACAATCCCTTCCTAATTCAGTGATAGAGACTATTCTCCAATCATAAGGCAATATTTTTTGCCGTGTATGTTTTCTATAAACATCTGGTAAAATAAAAGCGATTGTTTGGACATTATTAAATGAGAGAGCATGAGATATAAATTTTGAAGATAGTTTCTGATATTGACCAAATGGCGGATTCCCTATAACCAATACGTACTTGTACATTTCACTAATATTATAATTGAACCAGTCACCTTTGATAATCTCATCATGTTGCGGATCGATATCAATTCCTATTTTGGTCTCATGTTCTATATTTTTGTAGAAAGCACCATCCCCTGCAGACGGTTCTATCACGCAATCATATCTGTAAGGTAATTTATTTACTTCATCTAAACACCTTTTGACGACTGCCTGTTTAGTGTAGAATTTATCAAGGATTCTATTGTGGTTTTTATATTCTTTTCTCCAAACGTGAGCCATTCTCGTATCTCCTTTAGAGCCGTCTTTTTCGAGTTTGACTGATTCGCCTATACTACACTACTATATAGCATACCATACAGACACTTAAAATGCTAATTTTTTGTGGATGATTTAGAGGAGATATTAACGCCTCAATGCCAGACAATATAAGTCGGCATTTGCAGCACCAACCCGATGAGACTCCATACACATCCAAGCGTATAATCCCCCAAGATCAGTCCCAGAAAGAACGGCACGGCTTGCCGATAGAGTTTCACACCGCCAATCTTCAGCACAACTGCCTTTGCTAACCAACTCAAAAATATCGGAAACCACAAGCCACCCATCCCTGTCCCGCTTACGAGTACATAGCCACCTGGATGCAGGGGCCACCACAGGAATCGGATCTTCATAATCATCAGGAATATCGTAAACAGGAAACTGCTGCCGATAACGCCGAGTTCCGGTACGCTCGTCTCGCGTGGACTAACAAGCCACGTTTGCAGGCGGTTGAACGTCTCCCATCCCATATAGACGATCCAGCCACGTGCTTTGCTCCCCGCACCCATATCGTAGAGGACATGCAGGTATGCCCAGAACGTTATCAGGATACCGAACACAATCGCCAGTATCATCCCAATAAGCAATTGTCGGTACCCGATGCGACTCCGCTCTGCCAAACGAAATGCCTCTAACTCACTCGGTGTCGGATGTGCGCGGAAACAGCGGACAAACGGATAGAGAAACGTTAGTCCCGTCAGGTTGCCTGCACCGAGTCGGCGTGTTCCGAGTGCAAGCACCATCGTCCGCCCGGGGTCAACAAAAATGAGTTGATGCAGTGGCGGTCCGATTTCGGCACGGATACGGGTAATGCCGATAACCAATGGGAAATAGAAGAGAAAAAAGAGTCCGATTGCCCAGAAGGTCATCCCCATTTGATAACAGAAGAAGAACAGAAACAGCATCCCGACAGTAAACAGTCCTGCCGCAGTGCGATAGCGCATCGGTTCACGGGAATCGTCGGGTGCGGCTTCACCTCTGCGTTGTGCGATGCCGAATACCTTCCGAATAATGCGTCCGTAGTGTTTCCGTCCCATCCATAACGGAATACACCCGAACGCTATCCACGCACCTGTCTGCTGTTCGAGATGATAGATATTCCGCGCCCCGAACGCATCTGTCACAATCAGTTGGATGCGACTGAGAAGCCAGAAGAACCAGCACGAAAACGAGAGGTCCAGTGGTGTGAAAAACATCAACCCGATACTGAATGGATAAAAGGAGATATGTATCGGGCCCATCGCACTCCACGGTCTTGAGCTGAATTGCCCGATGGTTTTGCCTTTGATGGGTAGCGCGGGTACATCAGGAAACAGATAGTTCAAACCATTCAGTAATTCTGCGCTGCCCGCGAGTGCGAATCCGAGCCACATCCACGGTGAAGTAAAGAAACGTTTCGGGTTGCTCGTCAATGCCAACGGAAGTTGCACAATTGGGTAATTCAGGCGTTCGTTTTCTGTCCACTGCTTACGGAGAAAGACAGTTACGGCTAACAACGTCAGCCAGAGCGCGATGACAAAACTTGACCAAGATAACACCGGTGGTATCCATGCGTTTAGGGTGGTAGAGGTGTAGAGTGTAGAATCTCCGTTGTAGAAGCCGTCCAAGATACGCGGGCTTTTGACGGCGATCCACGTCGGGATATGATGTCCAAAAAGTGGGATCCATTCGTTTTCTGGCGATGCGAATTGGAAAGTGTGCGCGAGGACGGGGATGAGGTACCCCATCATGGTATGCCCACTGATCGTTGTCAGCATCACGACCATGACATAGATGGTTTGCAAGTCGGCTTGGGACATCGCCAGCCGCGGCATGAATCGCTGTAGCAATAGGTTGGCAAGCACGAAGACGAGGAGCGTGAAAACCGCATTGAAGAACAGCGAGGCAATCGTCAGCTGCGTAGAGTGCCATACCTCCGTCCCCATCAGGCACCAGTAACTATTAAAAGCGACGAGAACCAACCCAATCAGCAGAATATGCGGTTTGACGAGATTGATTTTACTGTTTCCGTTGGTTTCCATTCCCGCTCCTGCTGATGTACTGTAGTGCTTGCTGTAAAACCGCTGTGTTGCTGTATCTTTTCAGAAGGTCTTGTGCTGTAGCATCACTTGACAGTTCCCGAATCTTTTCGCATAACAGTGGCAATGCCCGCACAACGTTATCCACAATCGTGATGCTCGCCTGCTTCGCGGTGCGCGACATCGGGTTCAGGTCAACGGTCACGACATCTTTACCCATCTTTCGGAGTGCCTCACATCGGTCGCCGTCCTCAAGCGGCACAAAGACGACATCCGCTTTAAAGATGCCCTCTGGATGCACGAACTTCCGGTTGGAGTCGATATAGGAGAGTTGCGCATCGGTTGTCGGCATCAGTACATCTGGCGCGCCGTGCTTTAGGAGGTACGCTCGGATTTTCTGTTCCCGTCCCGTTTCCGTATGGAAGATGTTCACCTCTAACGGCGCGTTCAGGACCTGCCCCAGTTCGATGAGTCTGTCCGGTGCTAACGCTGCCACATTCCCGTTGACGGAGATGACGGGGTGTTCTGCCAGACAGAGCATCGCTGCCGCAGCGTGAATTGCCTCAATCGCAAACGGTTGTGTCGCCTCTCCGAGAAGGTAGTCAAAAGCCTCCCCGCGTCCATGCGCGATGAGTCCGTGGATAGAGGTAATCCCTTGTTCTACGCCTGCAACGATGGTATCTCTGAGTGTGAGTGAAAGGTATCGGGGATGTGTTTTCGGAACGTCGCTCAATTGGGTAGCACCTCAGCAGAAGTTTCCGTCTATTATACCGCCTTTTACATAAGTTTGCAAGGGTGGATGTGTTTCACTTCAGAAACATTCAGTTATCCCAATCAAGGTCCTTTCGCTATAGGATTCTCACTGTGAGGCAAACTGACAACTGACAACTGATAACTGACAACTAAATCCTCAATGCCACACAATATAGGTCGGTATTTCCAGCACCAACCCGATGAGGCTCCAGACACATCCGAGCGTATAATCGCCTAAGATTAGTCCCAGAAAGAACGGGATGGCTTGTCGGTAGAGTTTCACGCCGCCAATCTTTAGCACGATCGCCTTCGCCAGCCAACCGAGGAAAATAGTGAACCACAACCGTCCCATTCCCGTGCCGCTGACTAACACGTAACCGGCAGGATGTAGGGGCCACCACAGGAACCGTATTTTCATGACCATCAGGAATATCGTGAAGAGGAAACTGCTACCGATAACGCCGAGTTCCGGTACGCTCGTCTCCCGTGGACTGACAAGCCACGTTTGCAGGCGGTTGAACGTTTCCCACCCCATATACACAATCCAGCCGCGTGCTTTGCTTCCTGCACCCATATCGTAGAGGACGTGTAGATATGCCCAAAACGTTATCAGGATACCGAATACAATCGCCAATATCATCCCGATAAGGAGTTGCCGATACCCGATGTTCGTCCGTTCTGCGAGACGGAACGCCTCCAGTTCACTTGGTGTCGGGTGCGCGCGGAAACAGCGGACAAACGGATAGAGGAACGTCAGTCCCATTAGATTACCTGTGCCTAAACGGCGTGTGCCTAACGCCAATACCATCGTCCGCCCCGGATCTACAAGGACGAGTTGATGCAGGGGCGGCCCAATTTCGGCGCGGATACGCGTGATACCGAGAATCATCGGAAAGTAGAAAAGAAAAAAGAGTCCAATCGCCCAGAACGTCATCCCCATTTGAAAGCAGAAGAAGAAAAGGAATATCAACCCTACAGTGAACAGTCCGGCAGCCGTGCGGTAACGCATCGGTTCACCGGAATCGTCAGGCGGTGGTTCGCCACGGCGTTGCGTGATCCCGAATACCTTCCGAATGATGCGTCCATAGTGCCGTCGTCCCATCCACAACGGGATGCATCCGAACGCGATCCAAGCACCCGTCTGCTGTTCGAGGTTATAGATATTGCGTGCGCCAAACATATCTGTCACGACCATCTGAAGGCGGGTCAGGAGCCAGAAGAACCAGCACGAAAACGAGAGATC
The DNA here is from genome assembly GCA_026706025.1 of Candidatus Poribacteria bacterium. Lineage (NCBI taxonomy): Bacteria > Candidatus Poribacteria > Candidatus Poribacteria bacterium. The sequence goes on along the minus strand of JAPOZO010000031.1, from coordinate 25,560 downwards.
CAGCGGTGTGAAGAACATCAACCCGATGCTAAACGGATAGAAGGAGATGCGAATCTGTCCCATCGCACTCCACGGTTTTGAACTGAATTGTCCAAGCGATTTATTTCTAATCGGTAAGGAAGGGATCTCTGGAAACAGGAAACTCAGTCCATTTAGCAGTTCCGCACTCCCCGCAAGTGCGAATCCGAGCCACATCCACGGTGAAGTAAAAAAACGTTTCGGGTTGCTCGTCAATGCCAGCGGGAGTTGAACGATCGGATAATTCAGGCGTTCATTTTCTGTCCATTGCTTACGGAGGAAGATCGTTACGGCTAATAACGTCAGCCAGAGCGCAATCACAAAACTCGACCAAGATAGCACCGGCGGTATCCATGCGTTTAAAGTGGCGGAATTATAGAGGGTAGAATCTCCGTTGTAGAACCCGTCTACGATACGCGGGCTTTTGACGGCGATCCAACTCGGGATGCTGTTCCCAAAGAGCGATAGCCACTCATTTTCGGGGGTTGCGAACTGAAATGTATGCGCGAGGACAGGGATGAGGTACCCCATCATTGTATGTCCGCTGATGGTTGATACCATCACGACCATGACATAAATGGTTTGCAAATCTGCTTCGGACATCGCCAGCCGCGGCATGAATCGCTGGAAGAGTAGATTGACAAGCACGAAAACGAGGAGGGTGAAAACGGCATTAAAGAACAGCGAGGCGATTGTCAACTGCGTGGAGTGCCATACCTCTGTCCCCATCAGGCACCAGTAGCTATTAAAAGCGACGAGTACCAACCCAATCAGTAGAATATGCGGTTTGACGAGGTTCTGTTTCCTGTTTCCGTTGGTTTCCATTCCCATTCCTGCTGAAGCCCAAATTTGCGTCTATTATACAGTGTTTCGGGTAACTTTGCAAGCGGGGATGTGTTGCCGTGATCCTGCGAATGGGGCTGGGTTATTCAGACTTGAAAAAGAAGATTCAAAAATTGAGAAAATCCGATAATTTATCTAAAATTACCTAAACGTTAACTTTTTTCAACCGTTGTTTCTTCTTGATCTTGGGGTGTAAAATCTGGGGATTTTATGAACATTTCGTGAACATGCCATGAAAAATCATGAACAATTGCGAAATGTTCATTTTTTATATTTGCAGGGTGACAGCCTCTGAAGTGAGCCATAGACTACGTTCGTTTCGATAATTTGTCTCTCATGCGATGCTGCTTTGTTCATGATTGTTCATGAAATTGTTCACGATGCTTATAGGTGAATTTGTAAGGCTTTCACACCACTGGTTACATAGGTTTGTGGGGTTCTAAAATTCTATATTTTCGGAATTTTTGTGAACAATTGGGCAATATTTTTTTCAGTGAACTTTGCTTTGAGGTGCTATAAAGCCAATGGATACAAGGCATGATGGCACACGATGATGTTGGTTCATTTTTACATTGTTCACGAAATGTGATTTTACCTCATTTTTTATTGTTAACTTACTGTTAATTCTGAAGGTGGTTTTGTAGGCTTAGATTTTGTTGAAAAGAGTCGTTAATACAATATATATGATAACATATTTAATCTAAAAAGTCAAATTTATTCTTCTGATCAGAACCATTCAGCTCTCGGTTTTTTAGTCCAATTTTGAACCCCCCAAGCCCGGTAGGTGCGGTTTTGCGGTGTACACACCCAAATTTGGTTTCCCACACGCGGAAACCGAATTTTGCTTTCCAGTGAGAATGCTTTACATTTGCGATCTGCGTTCCTAACCGGACCGGATCCTGAAAAAAGACGAGAAACTCTATAATTTCTTAAAACTGAATGACTCTGTTCTTGTGATCTCTTTTCCTTGAAATTTTTTGTAAATCGATGTATAATTTGCATGGTACTTAACAGGATAGAAGGTAGAGGTTTAGCGTTGTCGGCAAGCATACTTCTATCGAAACATTCAATATGAACTAAGGAATTCTTAAACACAACACAGGACTTAGAAAAACAGGTGTCACTTAAATCCACACAACCCTCCACTCAGGAATCTGTTGATGTTGCGCCCTGCCCAGATAGTACCACACAGTGGCTTATCGGTTTGCTAAATCTATTAGTAGGTATTGTGAATCGGAATGAAGACCTTAGCCTCCTCACGGTAACAGAAACCGAGTACCAACAACTTTTAGCAGTGCTGGAGGATTTAATCTATGGTATTGGTGAAGACGAGGATCACCCCTTGTCGGAAACAATGGCATTGGTCGGTATGCTTATTAAAGCGTATGAGGATGCCCACTTTCCAAAGTTAGCAGATCTCTATCCTGAATTGGCAAAGAAAATAAAGGTTGAATTGGCTAGTGAAGGTCCTAACTGTAGTGCTTCTACGTTAGAGCAAACTGAAACAGATCTTGCTGCTACAGTTTTCTTCTCGGTTGGCTTCATCCTTTCAGAAGCAGGCAAGGTAGAAGAGACTATTTGTGCCTACGATTTGGCACTCCGCCTGAAATCAGATTATGCCGAGGCTTATAATAATCGTGGTGCCTCTAAAAAAGCCTTAGGTCTATATAAGGAAGCTGTTGCAGACTTTGATAAAACGATTCACCTAAATCCGAATTTAGCCGAGCCTTACACGAACCGGGGAACTGTGATGCTAGAATTGGGTCAGTATAAGAAAGCCATCGCAGACCATGATAAAGCGATTGCTCTTAAACCGGATTATGCAGGGGCCTATTCTAATCGAGGTATTGTGAAAAGCGAGATTGGTAAACATAAGGAAGCCGTTGCTGATCATGATAAAGCAATTGAACTAGACCCTGACAACACTGATGCCTACTACAATCGGGGCAATGCAAAAAGTAGGATAGGTCAACTTGAGGCTGCCATTAAGGACTATGATAAGGCGATTAGCGGTAAAAAGAATGATGCAGAGGTGTATGTCAATCGGGAGCTGCCAAGGCTGATTTAGGTCAACTTGAGGCCGCCATTGAAGACTATGATAAAGCAATTGATCTTAATCCAACTTTAGCTAAAGCCTACGCGAATAGAGGAAATGTGAATGCAAGGCTTGGTCAGTATAACGAAACCTTTGCCGATTACGATAAAGCCATCCACCTAAGCCCAAAATTTGCCGAGATCCGCTACAGTCGCGGAATTGCCAAGATGATATTCAGTCAATATGATGCTGCTATTACGGACTTTAATAACGCTATCCATTTAAACCCAAACTACATTGATGCTTACTATAACCGCGGGGCTGCGAAGGGCATTCTTAAACAACACGAAGCTGCTATCACCGACTTTGATGAAGTTATTCGCATAGATCCAGATTATGTTGATGCTTACTACAATCGAGGAAATGCGAAGTATGCTCTTGGTAGATGTGAGGAAGCAAAATCGGATTCTCAGATCGCTTTGGAACTCTCGGAACAGCAAGGTAAAGAGGATCTCAAAGCCGATGTAGAACAACTGCTTCAAGAACTTAATAAAGAAAAATAGAGGAAATACCGAATTATGCCTGAGCTTGGTAACCTTAAATCTATTGACTTACGCCACATCTGGCCCCGCGAGGATGAAGACTTCACACCGTGGCTGTTTAAGGAGGAAAACCTAACCCGACTAGCTGATGTTTTGAATATGAAATTTGACCCTTTAGAGAAAGAAATGGAGGTAGGGCAATTTTATGCGGATATTGTATGCTGTAACACAGCTGATAATTCACATGTAGTTATTGAAAATCAGTTAGGAGAAACTGACCATGATCACCTTGGTAAAGTATTGGCTTATGCGGCTGAATTGGGTGCGGTTACGGTCATCTGGATTGCAGCAGAATTCACGAATGAACATCGCAACACCTTTGACTGGCTGAATGAAAATATGGATGAACGATTTCAATTTTTTGCCGTGAAACTTGAGTTAATTCAGATTGATGATTCGCGTCCAGCACCAAAATTCACTATTATTGCCAAACCCAAAAATTGGGTCCCTCCAGTAATAGAGGGTGATTGGCGCGTGCGGTTCCGGTCCAAATTTCGTGAATATTTGACTGAAGAGGTGAACAGTCCGATTGCGGCTAATATTTTTCAATCTGGTAACCCGTTCTATTTGGGTTTTGACATTGGTGTTTCTACAGACCAAATTTGGATAGCAGCATGGCTAGATCCAAGACAGAGACAGATTGCTGCTAATCTCCATCTGTCCGGTGTAGCCAAAGAGCACTTTTCTACGCTGAAAGCCCATCTGGACAATCACCAATCTGGATTTGATGGAGAATTTAAATGGTGGAAATCCTCTCGCAATGTACCTTATAGGCTGGGCTTTTACAACAACGTAGATTGGATGAATGAGGAAGACTGGCGCGATCAATTTGAATGGCTTCGTTTGAATCTTGAAAGGTTAGATGAGGTTTTCCGACCGCGGGTAGCCAACCTTTAATTAAACCGAATTATTCAGATGCTATGCAAATTTTGCCCCGAACACGATTAAAGAATAAAAGACCAAATATCTATTTTCATTCCATATCTTTTCAAAGCGGTTTCCCGAAACACAAAACATATCCATCATGGTCCTTGAATTCAAAGGCACGGAGACTGTCGTCGGTGTCCGAGAGGGGTCGTGGAATTCCAATCCACGTGGCTGAAACTCAGCAAACAGCGCATCCGGATCGGAAGTTAGAATGAAAGTGTTCCATTTTGCCACTCATGCCGAGTATGGTTCGGGACTGGATGAATAAATTCGGTTCAGTAGCAGAAATTGGTATTGAAAATGAGTTTCCAAACCGGAAAACTAAACAGCCTTGTTGATCCTTGAAGAAACAGTTGAAAAATTTAGCGTTTTACGGTATACTTATTGTAACGGCTGAACGGACTACAGCACCGCGGGTGATCACGCCTACAACAAAAGCAGTATGAAACAGCGGCTTTATATACTCTGAAACAAATGCGAGAGAGACATAATGGCACAACAAAGACGAAAGAAACTGAAAATCAGAATAGGAGATTGAGATGCAGCACTTAGAGAACCTAAAATCAAAACTCCACCGTTGGCAGCCTATTGTTATTCCTTTAGGTATTGTCGGTTTTGTTTTATTTTTTTTCATGGGTGTTCTATTTCTAATGCAAAGGAATGCAACAGAGGATGCAGTGCACCAAAACGCTGTGTTGACAGGTCAGCTTGATAAAAAGATATCTGAAATTCGTCGAAAAAATCAGGAAATTCAAAGCCTAAATACTTCGGTTCAAACCTTAGCAGATGAAAATGAAACGCTCAGTCAAAAAATTAATGGATCGGAAAACCGAGACAGTGATGGAATTTCTTCGAGAGGAACAACATCTAAGAGTGTAGTAAGTTTGCAGAGACAGCTGGATACACTGAAAGGTGAAAATCGAAATTTGCAGGGTCAACTCGTTAAAAAAGATGCTGAAATCCGGCAGTTACGAAACGACAATGCGACTATGCTCAGCAAAAACCGACCGTTGCAGGGTCAAATAGATGGAGGTGAATCCGGGACTAAAGATCAAAATGCTGCCAGCCAGTTGTTAAAAGAGGAAAAAATAGAGATACAACGTCAAAATCAGAAATTGCGGGATGAAAAAGAGGTGCTCACTGCTCAGAACAAAAGTTTGCGCAACGAGAATACCACTTTACGAAATCAATTGAACAAAACCAGTCAGGAAGATACTAATACGGTAGTTGGCCCAGAACCCCTTAAGGAAATTCAGAATGTTATTTCTGGAGCAGGGTCTCATAATAATCAAGGGGTTATAGCCTTTAACCGTAAAGATTATAACAAAGCAATTGCACATTTCAGAACGGCGATAAAAACGGACGCAAAGCCTGCAATAGTACATTACAATCTTGGGTGTACCTACTTGCAAACAAAAGAGTTTTCCGAGGCTATAAGTTCGTTTAGTGAGGCTGTAGCCATTGATCCTGAATTTAAAGAAGCGTACTACAACTTGGGTTTTGCTCATCTCAGAAGTGGTGCCCGTAAAGAAGCGGAGAGTTCTGTTGAGCGGGCTATAGAAATTGAGGCTAATTATCGGCTCGCCCGAAATCTTTTGAGAGTGATTGAAAACATCCAACAATAGTTTATCAAATCTCAATCTGTCTGTTCAAAGCGGTTTCCCAAAACACAAAACATATCCATCATGATCCTTGAGTTCAAACGCTCGTAGACCGTCGTCGGTGTCTGCAAGCGGTTCGTGGAATTCCAATCCACGCGACTGATACTCGGCAAACAGCGTATCCGGATCGGGAGTAAAAATAAAAGCGTCCCATCTTGCCCACTCGTGTCGGGTATGGTTCGGTACGGGATGAATAAATTCAGTGATATGTTTGAGGAGTATCCGCACGTTATCACGAGACACAATCCCAAAAAACGGGTCATCTTCTGGGACAAGTAGATCTGTCTCGAAACCGAGTTTTTGATTGTAGAAGTCAATCGACGCCGCAAGGTTATCGACGATAAAAAATGGGTAGATTCTCTCAAGTGTTGCGTTGTTTGCCATTGTCCATCCTCCTGATTGTTTTTTCTCCAATATCCTAACAGATTTCCCGCCCGTATTCAAGAAACTAAAAAACTTGACACCTGCACAAATACATGATATAATTATACTATACAGGAAATAGGATTCATGTTTTACCCTGATGTCCTTTACAGGATCCAAGATGTTACACTTCCACCGAATTATTTTTTTCACCGCGGAAAATCGGAAAATAAAACGTCTATAAACCCTTATATCCACTGGGTTCTCTGGTGATATACCCTGTACACCAAATGTTACACTGGTGTAACATTTTTTAACTAAAATGTTACATAACTAAAGTGTATTCATAACTAAAGGTTAAAATTGAATCAAGTCAATAACTCACACGGAAAAATAGCGAAAAAACGTCACATTCCCACGGGCCACTTGACATCTGCACGTCCCAATTGCCGAACATAAATAACTCTGCAGGAACCGAAAATTATTTGACACTCATGGTTGATGTATGGTAAACTGCAACAGCGACATATCAACGAGAATGGAGAGAACAGCACAGACCTTGCATCCGCAATAAGTGTATCCGATATGGCAAGAAAACAGGAACTTCCGGCTTCCAACGCGCGCGGACAATATGATACTGCTTCAAAAGCACTGATTCACCAAAATCCTGAAGACTGGTTGAGATTTAGCCTCGGCATCCCGGAAGCAGAGGTGATTGAGGTGCTTGAAACCGAGCAGCCTACTGTCAAATCCAATCGTGCGGATAGTTTTATACGCGCGAATGTCCACGGCAAAGAAGTTATTGTGCATTTGGAAATGCAAACGCACGACAGCAGAGAGGTACCGATGCCGTATCGTATGGCAGGTTATGCTGGCAGGGGTATTGAGTCTTTTCAGCTGCCAATTTATTCACACGTTATCTATCTGCACCCACGGGCGGGTAGAACAGACCCGGGTGAATATATTCAAGAGATGCAAGATTATGAGATTCGCATCAAATACAAGGTGATCCGCTTGTATGATTTAGAAGGTTCACCGTTTCTGGAAGGAGGGATGAAGGGTTTGATACCTTTTACGCCGTTAATGAAGCCCCTGAAAATATGGAACCTAAAGAATGGATCCGGCAATGCGTTGAAGCCGCCGACTCTGTACCACAAGATGATATAGCAAAGGCGGATTATTTGGCAGATTTAGCGATTTTGGGCGGGTTAGTATTTGATTATCCAACTGTTCGTGAGACCATAATGGAGACGATCATGCAAGAATCATCAGTTATCCAACATTTCCTACAGAAAGGCATTGAACAAGGCATTGAACAAGGCATTGAACAAGGCATTGAACAAGGCATTGAACGCGGAACACGCGAAAGTATTGTTGAGGGGATCCTTGAAAATTTGGAAGTCCGTTTCAATGCACGTAACTTGCAAGTGGTGGCATCAACACTTGAACACGTAGACGACGTGCAACGTCTCAGACAGTTGCGCCGTGAGGCACTACAGACACCGAGCCTTGAGGCGTTCTGGCAAACTTTAGGCTTAATCGTAACGACGAATGGCAACGACTCGCGCTAACCGTCACTGCTTTTGAAGTATCGTAGCGGGTGTTTATAGGTCGCTTTCAGTTACTACCTTTCACTAACCATGAGGAACAGATTTCATGGCAACGCTCAGATGGGGCATACTCGGTTGTGGCGATGTCGCTGAATATAAGGGCGGACCGCCGCTTTATGGTGTTGATGATTCGGAACTCATTGCTGTGATGCGACGAGACCGTGCCAAAGCGGAATCTTTCGCTGAGCGACACGGCGCGAAACGCGTCTATACCGATGTTGACGCACTCCTCGCAGATGATGAACTCAATGCGATCTACATCGCGACGCCGCCGTATCTGCACTGTGAGCACGTTATCCGCACGGCAGAAGCTGGTAAGCACGTTCTCTGTGAGAAACCGATGGCGATGACGGTAGACGAGTGCCAGCGAATGGTGGATGCCTGCCACGATGCCGGTGTCACCTTGATGCTCGCTTATTACCGGAACTTCTATCCGAACATCGTAAAGATGAAGACGTTGATAGATGAGGGGACTATCGGTGATGTGGTGCTTGCGAAGGTGAATCATACCGGTTTCTATAACCCGAATCGACACGACCTAAGCAGTTGGCGGGTGGATCCCGAAATCAGTGGTGGCGGTGTACTGATGGATCTCGGTAGCCACAGGATCTCGCTCCTGCAGTATCTAATGGGGGACATCGCATCTGTGCAAGGTTACGCCGAGGCAGTCCATCTGGACATTGACGTTGACGATTCTGCTGTGTTTACGCTCCGTTTCGAGAGTGGCGCGCATGCCGTTGCGAATATCAATTGGAATGTCGGTGTCTCGATTGACGATGTGGAGGTCTACGGCACAGAAGGGGGTATGCGGTGTTCGCCTTTGAATTCGGGGAATCTGACGCTTGAAACGAAGTCAGAAGGATTGGTTGAACTGCATCAGACTCCGTTGCCGCATACGCATACGGGTCTCGTAGAAGATTTTGTGAATCATCTCAAGACGGGTGAACCGATCCGGTGCTCAGGTGAGTCGGGGTTGCGGACGAATGCAATTATCGCGGAAATAATGTAAGTGTTTTTCTTGATTTGGGTTCGGTGCCGTTGAACGTAGATAGGGAAATAAGTTAAATCATTTGGATTAGACGACGGGCGATGAATCGCCCTACTACGAACGGTTCTGCTTGTAGTAGGGCGTTTGGGGGACGGCACACGGCGTGTGCCTACTACTTTTAACGAATTCGGTTGGATTCTAAAGTCAGCCAATCTCCATAGGCTCTTGGCATCTCTGTTGGCGATTCCAATCCCGATTCTTCACGCCATCGTAGCAATGGGTGCCGCCGATCGGATTGCGGAAGATCAACACGGGTGCCGTAAGCCGCCGACTCAAATATCCCCATCATCATCTCAATGATGTGTCGTCCCTCAGTACCGCTGCACGTATGCGGTCTGCCTTCATCTAAAGCGTTGACATAATCCTCCACGAACCAGTAATCGGCTTCCGAGGCACTACTTTTGGGGTCATAGTGTTCAGGGTAGATAAGTTCCAGCGTTTCCCACTGGTCGTGTGTGCCGTCGGGGAGATAGTGCGGTGTCGGCAGACACCATGCGCCGCCGCTCTTCCAGAAAAGCCGTCCCTCAGTGCCGTAGAGTTCCATAGAATACGCATCGGTATCCATCTTATGAAACCGGTGTTGGAGCAGCGTGCCGGTAACGTGACCTTCATATTGTAATGTCGCGGTGATGTATTCGCCCGCGATCGTTCCCATACCGCTCGGTGAGGGTACAACATCTGTAGGCGTGATCTGTTTTGCCCCCGTCGTTAGGTGTGCGACAACGCTTTCGCAGCGTTTCCCGAAGTGCAGCATATTGTTCAGCATGTGTGTGCCGATGTTCATCAATCCGTAGCCGCCGTAATAGCCTTTCCCGCTGCCGTACATATAGCGCAGTTCACCGATTTTACCTGCGTCAAAAGCGCGCGCGAGTGCCTGCATAGACGCACCAACGCGTCCCTGATGATGCACTGCAACCTGCACGCCTTTCTCTTTCGCTTTAGCGATAACAGCATCCGCTTGCACGAGATCTACGCACATCGGTTTTTCGACCTCAATATTGACCCCGTGTTCCAACACACGCATACACAGATCGTAATGGAACTCCGTGCCGGTCGGGATCGCGACGATGTCGGGTTGCGTCTGTTGGATCATCTCGTCTAAATCCGTGAACCGTGCTGTGACGCTGACTTCTTCGCCCAGGGTATTCAGGCGTTCTTCAATTAGATCACAGAGCGCGACAATTTCTGTGCGTGGATGGGCATGATATGCCCGTGCCGCTGCGCTACCGCGTCCTCTACATCCCAAAATTCCGATCCGATATGTTTTCATGGTTATCTCCTTTCGCACGCTTGATTATCCTTCGTCCGTTTGCCTATACTGTTGATGTTTCCATTGTATCATAATGTATCATAATTCGTTTAAGAGGTCAACGGGTTTGATTTTTCTTGACTTGATTTCTCAAGTCTGTTATTTTTTCAAGATAATAAAATAGGACTTACGCAAGCTGAGCAAATATCGGACGTTTGGACGCAAAAAAGCGATATTTCCCATGTTTTTAACCCCCTAAAGACTCAGAATCAACGGTATGAATGCCTTATGGCATTCCCCGTATGGGCATTCCCCGCCCTTTATCAGGAGGACTTTAAGAAGCAGTTCGTAAGTCCTAAGAAATTATGCCTGATTTTTCTTATTTATTTTATAGTAAAGCACGCAGATAAGTTGACACTCCACGATAACGTTGCCCGCTCGTAGGGGAAACCGGTTGCCCTCGAAGAAACACCTCAGCAAAAACACGCCTACGAGCAACAGCCCGTCCAAATAATTATGGGCTTTACTATAATGCACTAATTCAAAGGCTATTTCTCGGATTCAGTCTTTTTCACAATGGCATTCTAAGTGGTTTTTTTGAACCCTTAAAGGGGGTTTGCAGTGAATAGCTTGATAAAATTTGTATTCATCTTAATTTTATGTTTCTTCATCATTTTTGTTCAATCTTCCTTAGCTTTCGAGCGGTTGGAAACCTATACAGTTGCTGATGGTCTTGTGGGTCCTATAATTCCAGTTATTTTTGAGGACAGTCGAGGGGTGCTTTGGTTCGGTTCTGGTAGGGGCGGGGTCAGTCGTTTTGATGGTACAACTTTTCTGCCTTACATGGCTTCCCCGATCACTTTGGAGGAGGTACCAGCATCTGGCGTTCACGCCGGGGCATTGCTCGGACGGACGCGGCAAATTGTTGAAGATAAGTGGGGACACATCTGGTTTCTTACGCGAGATGATTCAGAAGAAACGGGGCGCGTCAGTCGTTTTGATGGCATTTCCATCAAACTGATAGGAACAGGAAACTTATTAATTGTTGACAACTGGGGCGACGTGTGGGTTAGCGAAAATCGGTGGCTAACGAAGTACGTCACCTCAGGTGTCCAAAAACGTCCGGAGGAACATCGCAACGCAATTGAAGGTAAGGTGCCAGACCAATCGACGGAAGAAACATTGACAATAAAGGTTATCTTTCAAAGCGAAGATGGAACCTTCTGGCTTGGCGGTAGTGAAGGCACACGGGAAAAAAGCGCGGTAATCCTTAGTTTTCGTGAGGCGCATCGGGCAAGCGGAAATAAGAAAGCAGAAACCGAAACATCGCGCATCCAACCGAATATCGGGTTTACGCGTTACGATACCGTTAATGTCGCTGGTGCTATTGAGGCGATAACGGAAGATACTTCCGGGAATCTTTGGTTCGGAGGTTATAACCTGCTCCTGAAGTTTGATGGAGAAACCTTCGACCAGATGCTCCCTTTACGTTCAGGACAAAGCAATCTTGAGCGGTATAGATCTCTCAAGCAAGCCGCATTCGAGACGGACACGAAAGGACGGCTCTGGTTTAGTGATGGTCGTCTCACAAGGTGGTGGGATGGTTCACAACTGCAAACCTCCAGCAATATGCAAGAGGTCTTTAAAATTGAGGACGCCTGGGGAAATTTGTGGTTTACTGATGCGCGGGGTGAGGTACACCAATACGACGCGACGCTTAAGTTAACGCCTTATCGTGTCAGTGGGGGGCTCGGTATTGACCGAGTTCACACCATTTTTGAGGCGATTAACGGGGATTTATGGTTTGGACATGATAATGGCGCGACAGTATTTAACCCGATACCCGCAATTCAGAATCATGGGACCGGCACCGGTAGTAGCGTTCGAGGGAAATCGAATTTTGCATTATGGACAGACATTGTAAAAGTATTTGAAATTGACGGATATATCTGGTTTGTTAACAAACCGATATTCAGCGAAGATGTTACGCAATACACGTTCTTCCGGTACAGAAACGAACTCTTTGATCAGGTTTCGGTCTTTATTAAACCCAGGCCAGGGCACATCAGGAGACGCTCTGATAGGAATCCTAATCTATTTGTTACTGATGGAGAACACCGATGGATGGCTTTTGGCGGGCATATCTTCAAAGCAGACGCGACTGGGTTATCATGGTTTACAAACCACTTCCAGAGAATTCCTTTCCAAACAGATTTAGAAATCGAGCATGCTGAATCCCCTATAAATGCCTTGCATACAGATGCTAACGACAAATTATGGGTGCTTTATGAGAACGGAAAAGTGCAGTCCTATCCAAAAACAATTGGCCCCGCAACTGCTATAAATATTCAGCCGGACACCCTTCCGCGCCTGATTAAAGTCACAAAAATGTTGAAAATGCCATCAGGTGATAAATGGTTTTACAACGCCGTGACTGGGAAGTTGATACGTTGGAATATCTCCGAGCCGCATAAACCAGCAGTGCTCAAGCGAAATTCTAATGCTGCCCCGCTCGGTGTGTGGCAGAACCCGAAAGAACTGTATGGAAAAGTCACTTTCCTCTTTCCAGATGCTCTTAAGACATATCTTGACAAAGAGTTAATCACAACGAATGATATTGAGCTGGCTTCAGTAAACGCGTCCTTGATCTCTCAGGAAGGCGATCTCTGGCTCGCTACATCTCATGGAGCGGTTCGCTATGACGGGAAAAGACTCATAACGTATACAACTAAAAGTACATCCCAGAATCCCAGGAAAGAGAGATTTCTTGTCGATAATGTACAGGATGTGATAGAGGATAGTCACGGGAGTCTATGGTTCGCAACAAAGGGCGGCGGCATCGTCCGCTATGATGGTGAGACTTTTGATACGCTCACTACAAAGGACGGTTTGGCACATAACAACATCTCGAAAATTTATGAATCTGCTGACAAAGATATTTGGTTCGCAACTGAAGGTGGCGTTACACAATATACACCGACGCGCGGTGGACTCCCTTTTTATCGACTGACTGCCCTACAGACTGATAAGACCTACACTGACCTCTCATCCAATATTACCCTACCGGCACGCCGAAACAAGCATATCACCTTTTATGTCCGTGGTATCAGTTCGCTCCGGGAAGACCTCTCCTATCAATTTAAAATAGTCGGGTTAGAGAGTCCTGGCTGGACAGAGCTGTCAGCGGAGGAGTTTTCACTTTTGCCTGCGAGTGTTTCCGGCGTTCTATCTAATAGATGGTTTCCTGCATCCGGATTAGCAACGCAACAACCTACGGACAATGATGGTGTGCATCAGGAATTTCAAAACCAAAATGGTATTCTATGTATACGATATACCGGACTCAAAGCGGGCACCTACAGTTTCATCGTCAAGGCTTTCCGAAAAGATTGGCCCTATACACAGTCCCCCGCCGTGGTCGACTTTAGTATCCCGCCACCCTTCTGGGCTCAGTGGCGAACATATCTCCCGACATTCATGTTCATGACGATTGTCCTCGCGCTTATCGGTAGGTTGTTCATCACCCGAAGGCGCACTGTGCAGCTTCGCAACGAAATGTCGCAAAAGGAGGAAGCAGAAATACAGCGGATCCGTGCTGAGTTGGACGAGGCACAAAACATTCAAATGGGGCTACTCCCTACAGAATCACCAGACACAAAAGGATTTGATATTGCTGGCGTGTCGGTCCCTGCAACGCAGGTGGGCGGCGATTTTTACGAGTACCTGACCGTCGCAAACGGACAAACTGCTATTGCAGTCGCAGATGCCGCAGGAAAAGGATTACGCGGTGCAATGAATGCCGTGCTCACGAACGGGATGCTGCATGAAGTTGCCAGGTTCAAATCCAGGGCAGATGTCATTCTCACTACCCTCAATGCAGGATTAGCACCCCGAATGTACGGACCCAGCTTTGTCGCTCTCAACTTAGCAATCTTGAATGAATCCGAGAAACGTGTTGACTACGCCAATGGTGGGCAACCTTACCCTATTCTCAAAAGAGGTTCTGAAATCATTGAAATCGAAAGTAGTGAACTACCGCTCGGTAGTATGAAGAGTGTTCAATATGAATCTATCACTTTTGATTTCGCTGAAGGCGATGTGCTTATCTTCCATTCCGATGGTCTGATTGAAGCCCTCAACCCTGACGAAGAAATGTACGGGACTGATCGCTTAAAAGCATTGGTTTCCCAAATCCGAAACGAATGTACCGCTGAGGAAGTGATTCAACATATCGTTGAAGATGTTCAGAGGTTTGTTGAAGAAGCAGAACAGTACGATGATTTGACGCTTGTTGTTATCAAACGCGTGTCTGCATCTGGGTAGGGATGTTATTGCCGATGTAGCATCGGAAACGGCAGCGTACGAATGTCTACTTTCGGCGAGATAAGTACGCAGACAGCGCGTAGTCGAAGGGTGTCGCGGTATCCATCTGCACGTAATCGATCTGGCTTGCCCCGCACCCACGACGGTAACTCTGAATAAACCCGTTCAGTTTTTCAAGGTAGTCCGTTTTCAGTGTATCTGCTTGGGTTGAAAGTGTCTCCCCCGTTTCCATATCCCGAAAAACGACAGAGCCGGTATAAGGGAAGGTAAGTTCGGCAGGATCAAGCAGGTGAAAGACGATCACTTCATGTTTCTGGTGGCGGAGATGTTTCAATGCCGAGATAACTTGCGAGGGTTCATCGAGCAGATCCGAGATAACGATGACCAAACCGCGGCGCACAATCCGTTTGGCGAGTTCGTGGAAAAGACTGCTCAACTTGGTTTCCTGACCGGGAGTCGCGTTCTCCAATGCGGACATAATCGCTTGAAGGTGTGTTGCTGCACCCCGTGGTGGAATGTATTGTGTAATGTCCGTATCAAAGAGTGCCAATCCAACAGAATCCCTCTGTTTCAGCATGAGATAAGTGAGCGTCGCCGCGAGGTAACAGCCGTATTCAAACTTCGTCAATCCTTCCTCTGCGTGTTTATAGTTCATTGACGCGCTGGTGTCGAGTAGAATATAGGCACGTAGGTTCGTCTCTTCTTCAAACTTTTTGACGTAATACCGGTCAGATTTCCCGAAGACCTTCCAATCGATATAGCGGATTTCATCGCCGGGCATATATTGCCGGTGTTCCGCGAATTCGACACTGAACCCTTGATACGGACTTTTGTGCAGACCCGTGACGAACCCTTCGACGACGAGCCGTGCGACGAGTTCCATACCGCCAATCCGAGAAAGTGCAACCGGATCTAAATATTTATGAGATGTTTGCATGTTTTTCGTTTACCAAATTAGTCGAAAACGGCGACTGACACTGGGCGTTTTGGCGCGACAGTTTGCTGATTCTGCTTAATACGTTCAATTTCTTTTAGGGTCTGCGCCGTCAAGTATCCCTCACCACAATTCGGACAATGGATCGTAGGCACATTTTCGATGACGAGAAGTGACTCACCTTTGCCATAACTTCGCGAAACATAACGTTAGCGCACCCTCTTCTCCACAAATATCGCACTTCATTGTTTAACTCCTAAATCTTGAAGTTCAATTATAACAAAAATTTGCTTGAATATCAACTGAAATTCAAGGAATAGAAAACTACGGGAGCATGAAAAGATTAATTCGCATTTTGGGTGATGGTTTGGTGTATAATTAATATCAAAGTTCATAATACGCATACTAAGGAGTATCTGAATGGGAAATCCAGTCGTGCATTTTGAAATTGGCGGAAAGGATGTCGAAAAGTTAATCGAATTCTACGGGGCTGTGTTTGCGTGGGACATAATTCCGTTAAGCGATGAATTGCATATTGCGGATCCGGGATCAGACAAAGGGATACAAGGGCATCTATTTCAAGCAACCGAAGAAACGGATTCTGCAAACAACGTCATCATCTATGTGGAGGTTGATGATATACAGGTATGTCTATCACGGGTGGAAAATCTCGGCGGTCAGATCCTTATACCACCACAAGAAATTCCGGGCAATGCAAGCCACTTCGCGATGTTCCGTGATCCGAGTGGCAACAAGATCGGTCTGTTGCAGCGAAGATTGTAAAACCCATACACTGACGAAGTTTGATACCTCGCCAGATGCATGTTATACTGTTAGGGGTAGACATCTTGTAGAGGCATTCCTTGTGGGTGCCAATTATGTTCCATTTTAGAAAGGAAATAAATTTAATGGGAAATCCAGTTGTACATTTTGAGATATCAGGCAAGGATGGCGAAGCATTGAGCGAATTTTATCGTTCCGCCTTTGGTTGGAATATTAACTACAACACGCACGGCATCTATAGTGTGGACCCAGAGTCGGAGAACGGCGTAGATGGACACATCTTTACAACCACCGATGATATGTGCTCTACTAACGGCGTTACAATTTATGTTGAGGTTGATGACCTTCAGGCATCGCTTGAGAAAGCAGAGGGGCTCGGTGGACAGACACTTGTACCGCCCCGGGCGATTCCAAGTGGCATGGGGTCCTTCGCACTGTTTCTCGACCCGAGCGGTAATTGCATCGGCCTATATGCCCCAAGACAAAGCATTCCTCACGAACCACACAGCGGCCACCCGAATCAGAAATCGGAAAATTAACGCGGCAGCAGACTGATAAACTTGATCTAAAACGGTTCCGTTCTAAATGAAAAAATAAATTTGCTTTTTTATAAATATTAATGTATAATTACTTAATATAAAATAATTTTATGTAAAGAAAGGAATTAATTCCAATGGGAAATCCCGTCGTACATTTTGAAATAGCCGGAAAGGATGCGGAATCATTGAGCGAATTTTATAGTTCGTTGTTTGATTGGGATGCAGCCGGCCAAATTCCAGGTGGTGTTTACGGATTGGAACCGGCAGCGGAAAACAAGGTATGTGGACACATACTTCCGACAACCGACGACATGCCTGTCTCCAACTATGTCTCGATTTATGTTGAGGTTGAAGACCTTCAGGCATCACTTGACAAGGCTGAAAGTCTCGGTGGCAAAACCTGTGTACCTCCTACCGTTATTCCGGGAGGCAACGGATCTTTTGCTATGTTCCTTGACCCAAGCGGGAACTGTCTCGGTTTGTATAAACCTGAGGCGTAAATATCGAATCTGCGATCGCACCAATCTGAAATCGCAGCTTTAACGCAGAGACGCACAACAAACAGGACGGTAAACTGAATTTCACCGTCCTGTTTCTTTTTCATTGTAGGGAAACTTAGGTCAGCAACGGTTTTAGCCAGCGTTTCGCCGTTTCGATGTCCATGCCGGTGCGTTCCGCGTAATCCGCAACCTGATCCTCCCCGATTCTGCCGATGCTGAAATACCGCGCCTCTGGATGCGAATAATACCATCCACTCACGGATGCCGCCGGGAACATCGCCAGACTCTCGGTGAGGGAGATACCCGTGTTTTCTGTAACCTTCAATAAGTCAAACAACACCCGTTTCTGGTTATGGTCGGGACAGGCAGGGTAGCCCGGTGCTGGACGGATCCCTCGGTATTTTTCGCCAATCAAGGCATCGTTATCCAACGTCTCGTCAGCGGCATACCCCCAAAGTTTTGTGCGGACGTACTGATGCATCCGCTCCGCGAAAGCCTCTGCGAGTCGGTCTGCCAATGCCTTCGCCATAATGCTATTATAATCGTCCTGCTGCTGCTCAAATTCGGCACAGAATTCAGAGACACCGATACCCGTTGTCACCGCAAACGCGCCGATATAGTCTGACACTGTTGTCACTTTCGGCGCGATGAAATCACCGAGGCTGAGATTCGGCCTCGTGAATGGCTGTTCCGTCTGTTGACGTAGGTGGTACAGTGTACCGATCGCGTCCGTCCGCGCTTCATCCGCGTAGATTTCGGTCGCTTCACCGACACCGCTGGCAGGGAAAAGTCCGACGACAGCCCGCGCCTGAAACCTTTTCTCTTCGACAATGATACGCAGAAGTGTTTCGGCATCTTTTAGGAGTTTGACTGCTTCCTTACCGACGTCCGAATTCTCCAAAATATTCGGGTATTTGCCACGGAGTCCCCAAGTCATAAAGAATGGACTCCAGTCGATGTAGTCAACAAGTTTTGCCAGATCGTAGTCATCAAAAACCGTAACGCCTATCGTAGAAGGTGTAGAAGGACGGTAATTCTGCCAGTCGGGTGTGAATTTCCGTTGTTGCGCGACATCGAACGGTAGCAGGTTCGCTTGTTTGCGGTTTTTTGCACGGTGTTCTCGGATTTCTGTATATTCTTCACGGATTTGTTTGGTGAACCCCTCGTGTCTTTCACTGCTCATCAAATCGCTGACAACGCCAACGCTTCGGGAGGCATCTTTGACGTGAATCGTTGCGCCGTTGTAAGTAGGTTCGATTTGCACAGCGGTATGTATCTTGGAAGTTGTCGCGCCGCCGATGAGAAGTGGGATGCGGAAACCTTCGCGCGCCATCTCTTCAGCGACATACACCATCTCATCTAATGACGGTGTGATGAGTCCACTCAATCCGATAATATCGGCATTTTCTTTCCGTGCCGTCTCCAGAATCTCTTCCGCAGGCACCATCACACCGAGATCAATAACTTCGTAGTTGTTGCAGCCAAGCACAACACCGACAATATTCTTACCGATGTCGTGTACATCGCCTTTCACCGTCGCCATCACAATTTTGCCCCTCGATTGGATAGCCCCTTCCGCTTGTTCTTTTTCAATAAAGGGGATGAGATGCGCGACCGCCTTTTTCATCACACGCGCGCTTTTAACCACTTGCGGCAGGAACATTTTACCATCGCCGAAGAGTTCACCGACGCGGTTCATGCCGTCCATCAACGGGCCTTCGATCACCTGTATCGGCCGTTCGTATGTCAGCCGTGCTTCTTCCGTGTCTGCTTCAATGTATTCGATAATGCCTTCAACGAGTGCATGACTGAGTCGTTCTTTGACCGGAAGTTTCCGCCATTTTCGGCTCACACGCTTCTTTTTCCCTTTCCTTTGCAGCGTGCCAGCGAGGTTGACAAGCCTATCCGTGGCATCTTCTCGTCGGTCGAATAGGACATCCTCCACTGCTTCGAGAAGCGGTTTCGGTAGGTCGTCATAGACGGCGAGCTGCCCGGCATTGACAATTCCCATGTCCATACCGGCATTGATGGCGTGGTAGAGGAACGCTGCGTGCATCGCCTCTCGTACCGTATCGTTACCACGGAAGGCAAAGGAGATATTGCTAACGCCGCCGCTCACCAAGGCATCCGGACAGGTGGCTTTAATCGCCTCACACGCCTCAATAAACGCCTTCGCGTATGTGTTGTGTTCCTCAATGCCGGTTGCAACGGCGAAGATGTTCGGATCAAAGATGATGTCCTCTGGTGGGAACCCGACTGCTTCTGTCAGGAGTCGGTACGCCCTACGGCAGATCTCCACCTTCCGGTCATAGGTATCGGCTTGCCCGGCTTCGTCAAACGCCATGACAATAACGGCGGCACCGTATCGACGGATCAGTCGCGCTTTGGCTAAGAAATCTTCCTCCCCTTCTTTTAAGCTAATCGAGTTGACGACCCCTTTCCCCTGAACGCACGCCAATCCCGCTTCTATCACCTCCCACCGGCTCGAATCCAGCATGATAGGTACACGGCTAATGTCCGGTTCAGCGGCAATCAGGTTCAAGAACTTGACGATTGCGGTTTTGGCATCTAACATGCCTGCATCCATGTTAATATCGATGAGTTGTGCCCCGTTTTCTACTTGGTCGCGAGCAACCTCTAACGCGGTTTCGTAGTCCTCATTTTTAATGAGTGTCGCGAATCGGCGTGAACCTGTTACGTTTGTCCGTTCACCAACGTTAACAAAGAGAGAATCCGGTGTGATGTTAAACGCTTCTAAACCGCTGAGACGGCAGGCGCGTTCTTGTGGTGTCGGTTGACGCGGCGGGTATTCAGCGGCGACTTTGGCAATCGTTTCGATATGTTCAGGTTGGCTGCCGCAACATCCACCGATGATATTGACGAAGCCGTTTTGCGCGAATTCATGCATCCAATCCCCCATTTTCGCTGGTGTCTGTGTATACTGACCGAGTTCGTTGGGGAGTCCAGCGTTCGGGTAGCAGATAACGGGTATGTCCGCCATTTTTGCCATCTCTGCGAGGTACGGACGGATTTGTTGCGCACCAAACCCGCAGTTCAATCCGACAGCGAGCAGGTTGGCATGCCGAACGGAGTTCCAAAACGCTTCAACCGTTTGCCCTGAAAGATTACGTCCACCACCGCCACTTCTGTCAGAGGAGACGATAAGCGGGATATCGATGCCTCGCGTCTCTGAGAGGGTCTGTATCGCAAAGAGGGCGGCTTTGCAATTGAGTGTGTCCATGACGGTTTCGACGAGGAGGAAATCAGCACCACCGTCAATTAAGCCCTCTGCTTGCGTTGTATAGGCAGAAACGAGTTGTGAGAACGTGATATTCCGATAGCCAGGATCGTTGACGTTCGGCGAAATGGTGCAGCTGCGATTCGTAGGTCCCATGCTTCCGGCAACGAAACGCGGTTTATTTGGTGATGTCCATTTATCTGCGACTTCACGAGCGATTTGTGCAGCTGCATAGTTTACCTGATACGCAATATCTTGGAGTTGATAATCCGCCATTGAGACGGATGTGCTGGTAAAGGTGTTTGTTTCGATGATGTCCGCACCTGCACTGCAATAGCTTGCGTGTATTTCTCGGACAATGTGGGGTTGTGTTATAGAGAGTAGGTCGTTATAACCTTTAAGTTCGCAGGAGTGATCTGCAAACTGATTGCCGCGAAAATCTGCTTCTGTCAGCCGATAGGTCTGCAACAGTGATCCCATCGCACCGTCAAGAATTAGTATCCGTTTTTCCAGTTCGTTTTTAAGATATGTTATTCGTTCAGCATCTACCATATTTTTAATTTACCATATTTTTAATTTACCTTGCGGAGGCAGAACATACGTTTTAACGATAAAGTGCGTTCCATAAATCCGCTCTCCATTACATTACGAGCTACGGGTAGAGAAACACTTTGTTAGGCAAAAACATCCTAACAGCCAACTGCTATTTATGCTATCATAGTGCGACATGCGGCCGTCCTATGCATACATTACGTGTTATAATATACCACATCAAAAGCCACTTTGTCCATTTAAAGTCTACGAGATGCCCATGCAAAACCGAAACGAAGAACTGCAACGTTCACCACATTCCCATAAATACGCCATCCATTTTGACATCCTTCCAGAGATTTCTTATCTCAATGAAGACCTCCCGGTTCTCATAGCGGATCTCTTGCCAATTTTTCACGGTTTCCCAGAAGATGTCTGGATTTCTGAAAAATCAGTAGACGAAGGTCTCGATTTCTGTCGGGTTGTTTTCTGGGTATCTGCCGAGTCCCCGGATGCCATCAAAACCTTTGCGAACTGGTTTCAGGCGATATTCCGGGAGCCACCAGTCGCCGAAGTTTTGGAACGGCTCGTCGCGCATGCTTTGGACGAACCCAACGATGCCGAGGTCATTCTGACAAACTGGACACGATTGGCGAGTTAATCGCCAAAAAAATGCGTTGACATCCAAAAATAAAATAGGTATAATATTAGGTGAAAATCAGTTTCCAAAACACGATTTGGAGAAACAGGAGACGGCAATGATCCAACGAACCTATTGGAGTAATGCCTCGGGGAAATCTACCAGATTCCTAAATTTTCTATTCGTGGCGTTGTTCCTTTCTTTGCTGTTTGTTAGTAATGCGTATCCGCAAAATGTTGATGAAATTTTTCAAAATTTCAAACAGGCGTATGACAAATCTGATAATTTTAGCGCGAATTTTGAGGAGACAACGCTGTTTGCGAAGAAAAAAAGCGTTGCGCGCGGGCGAATTGTTTTTAGGAAACCGAATTTGCTCCGTAGAGAGTATGTGGGTCGAAAAGATGCCTCTAAAGTCATCCAAATTACTGTTTTTGATGGGAAGTACGGTTGGACGTATACACCGACGCTCAACCAAGTGAATAAGATGAAATTGAACAACCCAAAAGGTCAGTTATTTCCGGGTATCGGCGCATCGCTTGACGATTTTGAAGCGAGATTTGATATGGTACTTGTTCCTGACGAATTCGCGAATCCGAAAGGTATACACAACATTGAGTTAACCCCTAAAAAGGAATTCGCGAATCCGAACGTCAAGGAGAAGTTTCAAATCTGGGTCAAATCCGATGGATGGCTCCCCGTTCAAGTTGGGCACGAAATTGAACTTGAAGACGGATCCCGCCAAAGCGCAATTGTTAAGTTTTCGGAGATTAAACGAGATAAAAAACTTACACCGGACTTTTTCAAATTTGTGGTGCCTAAAGATGCCGAGGTCATCAATCTTTCCGAAAATTAGAAACTATTTCCGATTATGAGATAATTTCTGATATGTCGGCAATATATATTATGGATTTCGGTACGCTTCTTCGGTTGGCAAATCTCCTAACGATTTTACGGCTATTCTTGATACCGCCCTTCATTTTTTGTTTTCAGGCAGATATGATGGTGCCTGCCCTCGCCATTTTTGTCCTCGCTGCGCTAACAGACAATATTGATGGAAAAGTCGCGCGGAAACAAGGGGTCACCAGTTTCGGGAAGTTTATGGATCCGCTCGCAGATAAGTTATTGATCGGGGCTGCCTTAATCTGTTTAACCCTTTTTGAGGGCATTGATGGTGGACTCGTCCCGATATGGATGGTTGTTATCATTATGGGGCGTGAAGTTCTCGTTACACTTTTGCGAGTTGTTTTCGCTGCAAAGTACGGGCAGGTGGTCTCCGCGAGTCAGTGGGGAAAATATAAAATGACTTCCCAGCTAACTGTCATGATTATCGGTTTAGTTTTGCTCGCGGTCCAGAATGAGCAGACCACTGCATTTATTTTGAAATCCCACGGTCCGATCTATTTTATGATGTATCTACCGTTAGCACTCACAATTGGGTCTGGTGTGGAGTTTCTCGTCAATAACCGCAAAGCGTTATCCGCACTGATTTTTTCAACCCGTTACGATCCAGAAGCAGGTGCCTGATGTCCGCAGCTAAAGGTGATGGAGTCCGCTGTTTTGTAGCGATTGAAATACCAAAACCGGTACAGGCGTTGCTAAAGCCTGTGCAAACACGCCTTCAATCCTTGGGAAAGTCACGCGATCCCTCTGAAGTCGCCCGATCCGGATCATCGGGATGGGTCGCTTCGGCAGATCATCGTGATGGCGTGCTTTCGCCGATTCGCAAAGCTTCGTGGACAAAGCCTGGCAACTTCCATCTCACCCTAAAGTTTCTCGGTGATGTTCGTCCTGAAGCGATAGGTGCTGTGAGTGAAGCCGTTGAAAACGTCGCTGCGACACAGTGTCCATTTTCTATTGAATTCGGGGGTATTGGGGCGTTTCCGACGCTTGCGCGTCCGCGCGTTATCTGGGTGGGTATTAAACACGGCGCAGCGACTGTCTCAAACCTTGCGAAAGCCGTGAACCTTGACCTGAAACATCTCGGTTTTCCAACGGACAACCGCTTTCATCCGCATCTTACACTCGGGCGGCTCAGAAGTCCGGTGAATCTGCAACCGCTAAAAAGTATTCTACGTAAATATGATACAATTGATGGTGCAACGGTGAACGTCAATGAAATCACTGTCATGCAAAGTCAACTTCACCCTAATGGAGCGATCTATACGCCTCTAAACGTCTGTCATTTTTCGGCGTAGTACAACACAACCTGCGGCACTGCCTTTGGTGGTAGGTGCCATAAAGGAGAAACTTTAGAACATGTTAGATGAACAAAAACAGAAAGCTATCGACCAGGCGATCTCACAGGTGGAACGTGAATTCGGTAAAGGTGCGATCATGCGTTTCACAGACAGTGATGTTGTCCCTGTCGAAGCGATCCCGACCGGTGCCCTCTCGCTTGACCTTGCCCTGGGTATCGGTGGTGTACCCCGTGGCAGAATCATTGAGATTTTCGGGCATGAAGGCACAGGAAAGACAACCCTCGCATTGCATATCGTCTCCGAAGTCCAAAAAATGGGAGGCACTGCTGTGTTTATTGATGTTGAACACGCACTGGATACCACCTACGCAAGAAGTATCGGTGTCAACATGGAGAACCTATTGATTGCGCAACCCGATGCAGGCGAACAAGCATTGGAGATTGTTGAGACACTCATCCGGAGCGGTGCTATTGATCTTGTCGTTGTTGATTCCGTCGCGGCGTTGACACCACAAGCCGAAATTGAGGGTGAAATGAGCGACTCGCACGTCGGGTTGTTGCCGCGCTTGATGTCCAAGGCGCTGCGAAAGTTATCCGGTGTTACCAATAAGTCTCAGACGTGTGTTATCTTTACGAACCAGATCCGACAGAAAATTGGAATCATGTTCGGTAACCCGGACACTACACCGGGTGGACTCGCACTCAAGTTCCACGCCTCTGTCCGGTTAGAACTCCGCCGTGGCACGCAGATCAAAGAGGGGAATGAGATTCTTGGAAGCAGTGTGCGCGTCAAAGTGGCAAAAAATAAAGTAGCACCGCCTTTCAAGGAAACGGAATACGACGTTACCTTCGGGAAGGGGATTTCCAAGGAGGGGAATCTCTTGGATATCGCCGTTGATAATGAGTTTATCCAGAAGAGCGGGTCTTGGTTCGCCTATAACGGTGAACGCATTGGGCAAGGTAGATCTAATGCCAAGAAGTATTTGGAGGACAACCCTGACATCGCCGCGGAAATTGAGGCGAAAATCCGGGCAGCAATGAGTATGGCACCAGATGCCGGTGCTGGCGCGATTCCTGAAGACGAAGATGATGTCCACGACACCGTTGAAGTCGCGGAATAATACGAATTTTTTCGCTTTATCACAGTTTCCGAGACTAAGATCTAATCCTGAGTCCGTGTCTCGGAGGTATCCGATACCTCGGACGTGGGGAGCCGGTTTCGGAGACAGTCTCGGCCTCGTGTGTCGGACTAAAGTGTTTTTTCAAAAGGCGTTTGACTTTGGTCAGAAGTTCTGATATAATAGACGCATTTCTTCGGCATAGAAGCCACAATTGATGGTGTGACACCGTGTAGTAGCAAAACTTTATAGTAGCAAAACTTTTAGGAGGCTTATTATGAAGATGTTAAAGCGAAGTTTGGCATTCAGTTGTGTCCTCTTGTTTTTGGGGTTCAATGCGTTTTGCGACGTGTGGTACAGTGAGAATTTTGATAACTTCAAAGATGGAGACATCGCCGGGC
>JAPOZO010000030.1 GCA_026706025.1 Candidatus Poribacteria bacterium | reverse complement strand
ACAATCAACCCTTTTCAACCGACGCGCTGGTGGTCTTTTGATTGCTGGCGCGTTGCTTTTACTGGCGACTGTCTTTGTAGTGTGTTCTCCCTCATTCTTGCCACTGCCAACGGAAACCTTTATCCTCAAAATGGACACACGCCTGCAACTGTTGCGTTCTGAACTGTGATTTCTCTGATGGCTATGATGCCCATGATAAGAGAACCCATCACAAGCAACCGAAAACTGAAAACCCAGTCCTGACGACTTAGCAGTTCCGCAGGAACGCCCTCTCTGTAGAAACTTCAACAAACTTCAACCCCACACTCAGCATCCTATTTTTCATCAGAGATCTTATCAGAAAAATCAGAAAAATCACAGAAATCACAGTTCAGACTTAGTAGGACGAGAATGGCACGGAAAATCGCTAAATTGACACCTATGGTTCGGTTGGGGGATTTGGTCTGGGAATAGACTAAATCCATTCCTTGTATTACATTCCGAACCTACCGGTCTGGGGGTCGCGACGGTTATTTTTTTAAATTGACCCTTATGCTACGGGTTAATCCGTGCACATACCGTCCGTAACTGTCCCAAAGAATAATGAATTCAATCGCATACTAAAAAATTGATTGACACAAACGGAACCTTGTGGCATAATAATCGTACCTATAGGTTTAAAAAATCTCGCATCCTTAACCAAATTTGGTTTGTTCAGACGCAAATACCTACATACATTAGGAGGTTTTCATGAAATTTATGAGACAATTAACCTTCATAGGCCTCGGTCTACTGCTGAGTGTTTGCCTGTTTGCTGTTCCATCTGCGTTCGCACAACTTGAGTTGAGCACGTTAACGGGTCTCTGGCTCTTTGACGAAGGCAGTGGCAATCTTGCGGCGGATTCATCTGACAGTGCGCTTGATGCCACAATAGAAGGAAACCCGTCGTGGGTTAATGGCGTGTTTGGTTCAGGGTTGGAACTCGATGGCGTAAATGCTTATGTCGAAGTCCCTGCACACGTAAATCCAACAGATGCCATTACTGTTTCGCTTTGGGTTAAAAGCATGACAGAGACGTGGAATCAGCACGGTTGGATGGTCGAAAAACGGAACGCGTACATCATCCATCCGAATGCAAATACGAAAAACGTTTCTTGGCCGATTTGTAACAATGGCTGCTGGAATAAGCCCGGTGGTTGGCGCGATGGCGAAGTCGGACCGAACGACATCACCGACTGGCATCTCTACACCACCACGTTTGACAGTGCAACCGGTGAGTGGAATATCTATATTGATGGCATTTCGGAAAGTTCAATGACAATTAATCAAGATCCTATTGATGCCGACAACGGTCCGCTATTCATCGGTAGAGATACCTGTTGCGATGGCAGATTCGGCAATGCGATTATTGATGAAGTTGCCATTTTCAACGTTGCACTCAGTGCTGATGAGATCCAGATGATGATGGATAAAGGACTTTCGGCGTTGCTTTTGACACCCGTCGAACCGCAAGATAAACTCTCTACGACTTGGGCGGATGTTAAACAGCAATACTAATAATCTACTTGGTAGGCGGGTGATGCTCGTCCTTGCCCGCCTCCCTTCGTCAAATCGAAATAAATATGAGGAGATAAACAAGATTACATGCTAAAAAAAACATCGATATCAATACTGTGTATTGCCTGCCTCTTTGTCGCGATTCCTTTAACGGAGGCGCAACTTCCGTTAGACGGTGTGGTGAGTTACTGGTCCTTTGATGATGGAACTATCGCGGGTGGCAAAGTCGAGGATGTCTTAGGTGCTAACGATGGAGAACTTAAGGATAATCCGAAATCTGTCGCTGGCAAAGTGGGGAAAGCCCTCGAATTCAACGGCACGAATTCTGTACATATTCCCGGCACGGCTTCATTAGAATTTGCTGGAGAAAAAGAGATGAGCGTTGCCGCTTGGGTGAATGCTGATAGCGATAGCCCTGTGAAAGGTGTCGTTGCTGGCTGCTGCGGCACGATAGTCGCGCAGCGTGATGTCAACGGCTGGGCATTGCGGTTTGATGGCAGAAATGCCGGTCAAGAGATGGAATTCATTGTTCAACCGGGTTGGCAAGGGGACGGCGGTTTTGGCGCGCCTCAGTTTGATAAAGGGAAGTGGCATCATCTTGTCGGTGTCGTCGCTGACAAAGAGATGTTTCTTTATGTTGATGGGAAGTTGGAGAAAGAACAGAATTACAATGGTCCGATGTCAACGGGTGGCTCAGAAATGGAGATTGGGCATGCAGGCGATGGCGGATTTGTAGGCATCATCGACGAGGTTCTGATTTATAACAAAGCTTTATCTGCAAATGAAGTTAAACAAGTTTTTGAAGCGAACGGTCTGCCTGTGCAACCGCAAGGCAAACTTGCAACCCGTTGGGGACGAATCAAAGCCTCGTTTTAAAGCAACCTTCTCCCTGTCATAGAGCGGATTTTCATATATCCGCTCATGTTTCTCGTCGCGCTCTCCAACTTCTTACAAACGCATCCGCACATTACAATTTCCTTGACATCAATTCGTCTCTGTGCCATACTAAAGTGAATAAAGTCTGGGATCAATGTCCAATTGTTGGCATCGACTCAGCATTCGTTCCTACCGCTTAAACTTCATCTTGAGAAAGGACCCTTTAATTATATTATGGAACCCGTAAAAGTCGGTGTAATCGGATGTGGCGTCATCGGGAGCAGACATCTCGGTATCGCATCGGAGGCATCACACATTGAATTAGTTGCTGCGGCGGATATGATAGAGGAAAACAGAACCCATGCTGCGAAACGCTTCAACCCACCCAAAATGTATAGCAACGACATCGAACTACTCAACGACGATGAAATCGAAGCGGTGGTGCTCGCGTTTCC
The DNA here is from genome assembly GCA_026706025.1 of Candidatus Poribacteria bacterium. NCBI lineage: Bacteria > Candidatus Poribacteria > Candidatus Poribacteria bacterium. The sequence continues at coordinate 90,976 of JAPOZO010000030.1, read as the reverse complement.
GACGCAATACCGGACAGAAGTTGCCTTACGTGCATTTGAGAAAGGCAAGCATGTTCTGATTGAAAAACCGATTGCGATGAACGCTGCTGAGGTCGAACAGCTTATCGCTGCGCGTGGCGACTTAATCTCAGGGTGTTGTTCCTCGCGGAACCGTTTCAGTGGAGCTGCGAGGCTTGCGACGCAACTCATCACGACGGGTGGTTTGGGTGAACTCCGGAGTGTCCACTGCCGCGCGATTAGAGGTGCGGGGAAAGAACCGGACACCCCGCGCCCGGCTTGGCGGCTGACGAAGGCTCTCAACGGTGGCGGTATTCTTGTTAACTGGGGCTGTTACGATCTCGACTATCTGCTCGGAATTACGGGGTGGCAGCTCAAGCCACAGACCGTATTTGCCCAGACATGGACGGTGCCAGAGGTGTTCCAATCGCATATTACCCCTGGCTCCGATGCTGAAACGCATTATACTGCGCTCATTCGATGTGAGGATGGGATTGTGCTCAGCGTGGAACGCGGTGAGTTTATGACGATGCACACGCATCAAGATTGGGAAATTATCGGCACGGAGGGTTCTCTTAAGCTGACTATGGGTGATGGAAAATCGGAAAGTGTTACTTATAATCGTACAACGACAGAAGACGGCGTAGCGTCAACATCGCTCTCAGAATTAGGAGCGGCACCGGCATCACCACACAGCAACCCGTTGTCTGATTTTGCAGCCGGTATACGCGAAAACAGGCAACCTTTGACGAGTTTGGAAAATGCGCTTGTTGTTCAAAAAATAACCGATGCTATTTACGCCTCCGCAGAAACAGGAGCTGCTGTGGAGATCGGAGGAGGATAGAGGGATGAAATTCCGTGGATTCGCAATATTGTGCGGTATCTGTATCAGTCTTATCGGGGTCCCACTTAGCACTGCTGAAATTAATCTTGACGATTTTGCCGGGGTGTGGCTCTTTGATGAGGGTAAAGGAAAAGTTGTTGGTGACTTTACTGAGAATGGAAACGATGGGGAATTTGACGGCCCCAAATGGATAGATGGCAAATTCGGCAAAGCATTGGAATTCGATGGAAGTCCGAAGTTTGTCACGATTGAGCATAACGACCTCTTCAACTTTGAGGATGACGATTTTACTGTTGGGTGCTGGATGAACTCGGAAAACAAGGACGCGTATGTGGTCATCAAACGGAACGGGGGTGCCGGTTTTTGGGCGATGAGTTCAAGCATTGATAGAGACACCGGCTTCTTCATCTTCGAGGGTGGTGGAAACCACATTGACGACGGTAAAACCGATATTGTTGGAAAGGGATGGCATCACACCGTCGCTGTCCGCGAGAAAGGGGTTATCTCGCTATACGTTAACGGGAAAAAGGAGACAGAGAGAAACGTCGGTGCGACGATGGATAATCCTGCTGCCCTAAAATTTGGTGGATGGGGCAGTGAGAACCTCATCGGTGGGTTAGACGAGGTTTTTATCACGAAAAAAGGTGTAGCATTAGCGGAGGAAGACATTCAACTCCTCATGGAAAACGGTTGGGAAGCTGCGTTGGATGTCTCGGCAAAGGGGAAATTAGCGACTACTTGGGCGAAATTAAAAGCCAGATAATCTGTATGGGCTGGTCTTGTGCCTATCCATAGCCGTTAATTTAAGAAAAAACTGTATCATGACAGCGTAGGTTGGGTTGAACGGATTCCAGCAAAACCGTAAAAATCATAGAAAAATGAACTTTTCCCCTGACACACCACATCAACCAGAGACCGAGTGAAACCCAACGCTTTTGTTGTGAAGTGCCACAACTCTGACGGTATGAAGTTGGGTTTCACTATGTTCTTGAGTGTAGAGGGCAGTTTCTTGGATTTGGGGTGTGTTTGGAACACTGACATCCGCCCTTTCAATACCGTTCAACCCAACCTACGAAACCTAAACTGACCCCTATGGTGTATAAAAAGGTCACAACTTACGTTATTTACACGAAAAATTTTTCGGCGACTACACTTGTGAAATTCTTACCCATGACTCGGTAGCCTTCCGCATCAGGATGTAGGTCATCTGGAAGCAAATGGACATAGTCAGCACCAAAGACACTTAACCCGTCAACGTAATAGACCTGTTTGTCGCCGTGTGCTTGAAGTGCTTCGGCGGCGGCTTGTACCTCCTCACGCATGCCTTTGAGATGAAATCCTACAGTGTTCGGATTTTCCTCCCTCGGTGGGCAACAAATAGGCGACATCAGCACGATCGGTATATCTGGATGCTTCTCTCGGACAATCTGGACAGCACCAATAATTGCCGGACGGAACGCCCGCGGTCCTAAACTGGATGCGCCTTGGATGTTGATACCGAGACACATTGAGATATAATCAGCCGGTAAATCACGAATCATCCGCGCCACCATTACATCGAGATGGCATTGCCCGCCGTAACCGAGGCAGGTTAAATTCAGTCCGTGTTCACGTGCGACGACCCCTGGCCATGTTTGTGTTGGCGATGCCGCCGTCCGACACTGCGTGATAGAACTTCCATAGGTAATCCAGCGCGGGCGGGTATCCGTGAACGGATCCAGTGTCGCACTATCATCTATGGCTAAGCTGCGGAGTTGAAACCTTCCGAACTGGGGCAGCCACAATTCAATTAATTTGTCTTCATGAGATAAGTTTTCAAAGGCGAAACTGTCCTTTTGTTTTAGGTCAATTGAATCTATTAATTCCCCATCGCAACAGAGATCAAGCATCCCGCTTTCGTTCTGCGGTACGATATTGCCCGCAACCTGTGTTGTATTGCTCCGAAAACTGATGCGAACACCGGCGGGCATCGCTGAACGTTCAAGTAACGGTTCCGGGAATAGGACATGCGCTGGATGCGGTGTGCGCCACGGCATCACCGAGTCATCAGTTTTCTGCAGGGAAACAGCCCCCTGCCACGTCAATTGTGGCGCATCTGGTTTCAGTTGCATAGTATCTCCTTCACCTGTAGCGGTTACATAGCCCCAATGACAGCACAGAGTTGCCGGATACCGTCTAACATATCCTCTGGTTGTCCCCAATGTTCAATGCTCGCTGCGCCGGTAAACCCATCAGCAACAAGCGTTTCGAGTATCTGAGCATAGCGCAATTCTGTGTCGCCGATGGGATCAAGATTCTTCTCACGATTCGGTTTGATATGTAGATGTCGGACGAGTCCCTTAATATGAGCGTACCCGTCTGGAAACGGATTCTCGCCACAGTGTAACCCGTTATTGACATCCCAACAAGAGGTAAGCGCGGGGCTATTTCCGAGTGCGTCAATGACGGCACGCGTCTCTTCACAACTACCCGCGAGACATGCGCTTTCGTTTTCAAAACAAAGCGTAACGTTCCCATTCTCTGCAACTGGAACAACCAGCGAGAGTTTCTCGACAATACGTTCCATATAGTCGTTAATATCTGGACGGGGTGCGCCTTTCGTCCGACGATTCGGATTCCAAAACGTAAACCCACGAATGACTTGGGTATCAAAGGCGTGTGCGAGTGTCACCATCCGGTCGAAGTGTTTTCGGTGTTGATCATACTCCTGCGGATCATCGATTGCGCATTTGCCAAACGGCGACCCGATACTGGCGACACGGACATTATAAGCACTCAGTACATCTTGAACGCGTTGAACATCGTCATCATCAATTTCGGTTACGTGTTTGCCCCAAACACCGCCACGTATCTCAACGGTGTTGGCACCGGCTTCAACACCGAGTTTAATGGCTTCCTCAAAATCAGTTTTAGATACTTCGTCAGCAAAAAAACAGACATCAATCATTTTTAACCCCCTAAAGAATCAGCATCAACGGTATGAATGCCTTATGGGCATTCCCCGCCCCTTATCAGGGCTTTTGAAACCGTTGTGTAGGTTCTACAATTTCTTTAATTCAGTCAGAATCTGATCGGAACTGACGCGAGTGTCAAATTTGGCATCAAGGAACTTCCATGCAATCCGCCCGTCTTGGTCAATAATATAGGTTGCTGGGCGCGCGATACGCGTGTTCCCTGTGTCAATAACATTATAGGCATCAATCGCCTCTTTATTTTCATCCGAGAGTAAGAGATAAGTTATGTTGAGATTCTGCTTTGTTAAACCTGTAAGAACCTGTGAATCGGCACTAATCGCGATTATTTCGGCATCTTGTGCTTTAATGTCCTCATAACCTGTTTGCAACTCACCGAGTTGCCCTTGACAGAAACCTCACGTCCCCATCCGATAGAAGACGACGACTAACTTTTGTCCATTATAATTTGAGAGACTATGTATACTTCCATCTGCATCTGACAACGAGAACTCGGGTGCCGTTGCACCAATAGCGAGTCCCTCACCCAAGGGAAGTTGCTCGACTGTCTCCCCCATAGAAACTATCTCTTGTAAAGTCTGTTCGGCATTGTCACACGCCGGTCCCAAGAAGATGACAGCAACTAATAGGATTGAAAGGTTCACTAAACTAAAAGTGCCCGAAAACGGGGTTTGCTGTTTCAGGTTTATGAGATAATTTATTATCAATTTGGATTGCATGTTTCAGGTCTCCCATCGTCGTTTTGTGATTGCATCCAGTGGCGGACATCGGCGCGCATTTTTTCGAGAATCGGACGCGTCTCCGCCCTGAACGCTAAATTGTTGAACTCATACGGATCCGTCGCTACATCATATAATTCTTCCAGCGGATGATGTTGCGTGAGATAGACGAGCTGCGCGGTTTGCGGATCTGTCTCCGCTTTTTTCAGCCAACTTTTCCATACCTCAGCGTGGCTTTCTGGAATGCCTTCAACTTCAGTGAAATGGGTTGTCCATGTGTTCTCAGGCATCAGATTCAAGATATACTTGTAGCGGGTATCTCGGACACAACGTTGTGGAAAGACGTTCATGTTTCCGTCGCGGGTGTGCGTGCCATAGATTTTATCGCGGAAAGTTGCCTGCTGCCCGAATAAGACGCTCTTAAAACTCTCACCATCTAAATCGTCCAACGGTTCACCGCCTGCGATGTCTATGAGCGTCGGAAAGAAATCGACGTGTGAAATCATTGCATCGGAGACAGTATTCGCAGGAATCTCACCGCGCCACCTCGCGATGAACGGCAGACGCGTGCCGGTATCATATAATGTCCATTTACAGTGTGGCCACTCAGCACCGTGGTCGGTTGTGTAGATGAACAACATATTGTCAGCATATCCGTGTGTTTCCAGCATTTTGTCAACTTCGCCGATACGGGTATCCATTGTGCTGATGTCTTGATAATAGTTAGCAAGTGCCTTGCGAGTAATTGGCGTATCGGCGATATAGGGTGGTAGCGGCAAGGCATCGGGGTCATAAGTTTTATTCGGTTCCCATGTGACGTGCGGATTGCTATCGCCGAGGATAAGGCAGATAGGTTGATCCGGATTTTCTTGTCGGTGGCTTGAAAGAAAACGCTCAACTGGCACTGGATCAAGTCCTTCGGCGCGGTATTTTCGTCTATGTTCGGCACGCTTAGGTAGGAAACCTCCGATATACTCAAAATCGAAAAGTGTTTCCGGTTTTACATGTGTCTTGCCAGCGATTGCGACACGATAACCGAGTTCGCGGAGTGTCCCTGGTAACGCTTTAAGATGCGCGTGGCACTCCGTATGATTCCCCATTGCGCCGTGTCGTGCCGGATAGAGACCGGTATAGAGGGTGGAACGTGAGGGTGCGCACGTCGGTGTGGGCGTAAAAGCGTGCGTGAAACGGATTCCATCTTCAGCGATGCTATCTAAGTGTGGCGTTTGGATATGTCCGTTCCCGTAGCAACCGAGGTATTCCGAGCCGTGGTCATCGGAAAGGTAAACAACAATATTTGGCTTCTTCAATGCCATTGATTAGTAGTCCTTAGCAGGTGGAAACGGCTTCGGTTTCTGAGGATCTTCGATTTTCATCTCAACGGTTTCTGGGGGGAATTGTGTGCAGACCGTACCGTCCTTCATCACCCATCGGAAGTTGTGCCAAAAGCGTTTGCTTGTTTTGACGATTTCTGGATTTGTATAGACCCCTGCGACGGCAATACGGCTCTGCTCAGTCTTGTTTGGTGGGCTATAGTGCCAAAGGCTGCTGTGCCAGATGACGACATCACCGGTATCTAACTCAATATGGTGTACACCGTGCTTTTCAATCATCTCCTGAACGGTTTCGCGTGGCAGTTCACCGTGTATGCTATCGGGGTACAAGACGTGTTCAATGATCTCGGTTTTGTGGCTACTGGGGATAAACTGCATGCATCCATTTTCCCGGGTTGCGGGTTCAAGGGGTGTCCAGAAGTTGAAAGGCTCCGTTTCACCGTCGCGCCAGAGTCCGTTGTCTTGGTGCCACGGTGTTGCGCTGCCAGTGAGGGGCGGCTTGAGGAAGCAGCTATTGAACTTCATAATGATGTCGTCACCAAGGAAATAGCGTGCGATGTTGAGTATTTCGGGGGCGGCATGTATGTTATGCCATATCAGTGGTGCTTGTACGCAGAAGTTGCTGAGTTTACGATAGCGTGCGATACGTCCTTGTGGCGAATCGTCCATCGGATCCATCGGATCCATATCAGCAGACTGTCCAGGATCCGGTTGCATGATGTGGTTGCGGATCACGCCGCGGAGTTCTGCGGCCAAGTCTTTGGATATAATATTGCGAAGGATAAAGTAGCCTTCGGTTTCATAGTGTGCCTTCTGTTCAGCGTTTGGTTGCCATCGCGTCATTGTAATGTTCTTTCTCCCGTTGTAAGTGCTGGGTGTGTCCGGGATGCCGCCCTATCAGTTAGGCAAAGATGTCTTGAACCTGACATTGGAACCCTTCGACAACATCAGCACCCTCAAGCGTATCGGTTCCACGTAAAACGATAAAATCTTCATTGGAGCGATAAACCTCCACTGTTTCCCGCCGTGGATTGATAACCCACACCATTGTGCAACCTGAAGCTAACCACTCTTCTACTTTCTCAGCAACCTCAGCATAGGTATCACCAGGGGAGATGACTTCAATAGCCAGATCGGGAGCCCCTTCCCAATAACCTTTGACGATACCCTGACGTTCAATTGATGCCTGTCGAACAAAGGCGGCATCTGGTGCCCGAACTGTATCAGGATTTTGGGCAATTTTAAAACCTGTTTCAGCACCGCAAACATAACCTAATTGGTGTGTTCTAACATGCACGTTAAGTCTGCTGCCAATTTCAGCTGCACAGATACCGTGTTCAAATCCAGCAGGCGGCATTTTGCGGAGTACTCCTTCTACGAGCTCATACCGAGAATCATCAGGCTGTCTCGCCAAGTCATCAGCCGTTAAAAGGCGTTGCTGTGAGGCTCGCGGTGTAAGTGTTGGTTGATCGAGTTGCGTGTCTGCCATGATGTCCTCCGCAAAAGAATATTTAACAATTTCCGATTTCTTATATGATAACACTTGCAAGCAGGTATGTCACTTGCCTCAACGATTCTTGAGCTGTCCCCACGTTGTTGTGAGTAACCCGTTTGGGGAAACCGGTAGGACCGCTTCCACACCTTTCATGAGTTCTGTGATCTCTGCCTCTGTGATGCCGCGGTCAAAGAAAATAACTTCGTCCAGTCTACCGATGAATTTTTCACCGCCGAAGGTTCCAAAAAGCAGCTCGCCTGCGTGATCTACATCACCGTCCTGTTTGACAGCAGCTTCAAGCGTACCATCTACATAAAGTTGCATCTCATTTCCGTTGTAAAGCCCGACGATGTGATACCATTTTTCAGGTTCAATGACGGAAGTTCCCCACACGCCGCCGGTAAACCCACCGCCTGACCAGATACCGAACACATATCCACCTGGTACTCTTTCGCCTGCCGATTGAACCTCCAAAAGATAAGAACCGTTCCGTCGAATGGCAGTATCGGAAACGCCCTTATTCATGTAGACCCAAGTTGCAATGCTCATCTGATCTTTGAAATTGAGGCTATCAGCGGGTTCAACGGTCACAACATGTGGGGGTTCAAATTCTAATGCGCCCCCGAATTTGCCTTCCGCCCACTTCGCGCCGCTGATCGCGCCATCGTTCCCATTGCCTGACGTATCTGCAGCGATGCCGCCTTTGCCTTCATCAAAAAGCCAAATGCCAACAGCATCATCCAATAAATCAGCAGAAAGCGGAAACGTTGCCATACACAAGCTGCCAATGATAGTGATCCAAAATATAGGTTTCATCTGCTTTCCTCCCTTGATGATATACGAGTTTAACAGAAAAGGAGAAATGTGTCAAGCGTGTGGATGTGTCTTTTTTCTTGAATCGTTTAGAAAAATATGATAAATTAAAAAATAAGTCCTACTCTATGAATTGACCTATGCTGACCCAAGAAATGATAGCCGACGTGCCATCGGATCCGGGTGTCTACTTTTTTCGTGGTGCGACGGGGACGATCCTCTATATCGGCAAGGCGAAATGTTTACGGAAACGGGTGCGCTCTTATCTCCACAAAACTAAGAACCGCCCAAGCAAAATCAAACGGCTTATCCGATGGACGACAGATGTCCGGTATCAAATTTGTCGTTCAGAACAGGAAGCCCTCTTCCTTGAATCGCGACTGATCCAAGAATATCAACCCTCCTATAACACCGCACTGAAATATGGAAGGACATCTTGGTACATTCGGATAGACGTTGGAGAGGCGTTTCCGCGCCTTGATCGTGTGTCCGAAACCCAACCAGAAGATGGTGCGAGATATTTTGGACCGTTGTCGAGTCGGCGCTGGACAGATGAGGCGATTGACGTTTTACAGCGGATATTTCCGGTTCGCACGTGCGAAGGTGAGATTACACCAATCCCGGGATTTCGCGCCTGTTTTCAGTATGACTTAAAACGGTGCGATGCGCCCTGTGCAGCACTCATTACGCGCGAAAACTATGGAGAGATGATTACAGATATCGTCGATTTGTTGGATGGAGAATATGAAAAAGTCCAGGTGCGTCTGGTTTCCAAACGGGATAGTGCGTCGGAGGCACTACAATTTGAGCGCGCTGCGGCGTTGCAGAAGCAGCTCCAACGGATCCAAAAAGTCTTTACGTTCTTAGATGTGCATCGGCGGTAAACTAACGGCATCAGTATTTTACTGTTTTCTGGGATTGTGAAAGCGTGTCCCATTCCCCAGGGTTTATCGCCGATCCACCTGTTTCAGAAATTGTGGGATCAACGGAAGGATCAAGTGGCTGTTCAGATTCTTCATTCTTATCGCCGCAACCGACAACAAAGAAAATCAATAGCACCACAAAGAGGGCAACACATTTTTCAAATAACCTCATTTTTAAAATTCCCCTCCATTTCAAATATGCTCAGTAAAGTATAAAAAAAAGCGGTGGACAAGGCATCCACCGCTCTGATTTCACTAAGGTTACCAAGGTTCATTGACAGATGAGCCGCCGGGCGGGATGTCAACCTCAGCCATATGGTCGTGGTCTACGCGTCGCCTTTGACCGGTCGGATCGGTGTAAAATGCGACCGACTCTTGGGTACACCATGCACTGCTTTTGTTGTTACGTTCAGTATAGTGTCTGAATGTGCCAGAACGGGATGTCCCAAAAAATTGTGAGCCTTGAAAAGCATAAACCTGAAAATGTGGTGCTGCACCGGGCACAGAAATACGTTGGGTACATTGTCCAATATAAAGGTTATCACCCTCTATGTCTGAAGGTGTTGAAAGCGAAGTGCTGCCATACGTCCAATACTCCGTATAGTCGCCGAAAATATCTTGACCGATACTGCTAACACCTGCGGAAGAATGCACCATCACATACAAATATCCGTGATTCTGGTAATTGTGCGTCATTCCGTGTTCCGACATGAACACAAACATGACGAGAATTAGAGCGATAGATAATGCGATCTTCATTCTTGCAAACATATTTTTATCCTCCTATGGTATGACATTTGGAACTTAGAGATCGAGAAAACTAAAAGGTTCAATACCTTCAGACATATCTTTTACTGTTATGCCAGGGGGCGTACCGCCGTTTTTTATCAACTCCATATCTTCTTCAGATATAAAGCTTCCAGTTACGGATATAGATGTCCCTGTTTCCGTTTGCTGTACATCCACATATACAGTATCCGGGAAATTCGGGTATACCCTACCATTGGATGAATAAGCGATACCTGTAAAATTTTGCACCATTTGCCACAACTTTATACCGACCCGTTGCATTAATTCAATACCGCGCTCACCATCAGGATGCGCTTGAGCATAATGGGCGCGGTCTTCGTCAGATAAAGTCCAGATCGGTTGCCAAGGATAGTCTGCGGGTACTTCTGGATAGGGACCATAACCAAACGGCGATTCAGCCTGAATTCCCTCATTTTCAGCGTGTATAACTTCAGTTTCACCCAACGGATCATTGAAGCTTCCGAAGTCATTGAGGCGGTGCGGTAAATCCACCGGTTCAATATGGATCGCGTCTTGTGTTATTTCCCCTGTTTCGGATAGGCGACCCGCCCGCGTATCCTGTTGCGTATTTGACGTTTTTTCTGTGCGGTTTTCCGTCTTGGGTAGAGGTGTTGTTGCTTTGTAAATGACGATAGGTGCCTGCGGTTCTCGGTTCAAGTATCCGAAGTATATGACAACGGTCAGTGTCAAACCTATCAATATAGTAAAGGCAGTGATCTTCTTCATTTGACAACACCCTTTACAACTGAAAATTGATAAAACTGTTTCCTTCGCATTTAGTGCTCCTTTTCATCTTGACGTGTAGAGACTTCCGTATAGATTGATAGGTACAGGCTTCTTGAAAAAACAGAAGCGCGGGGTTCTCCGCACTCCCGTCGTCACGCTATCACTCTCATTTATGGGTAAGCGAACTTAACGTAACCGTAAGATTGTTTATGTTCCACGAGGCAGCACCAAGATTGCTGATTTTCACGATGTCTGTAAGTCTGCATTCAGGACAATAAATTTTCAGCGATAAATGCACAAGACACCGACGCATTTTCACTGAGTGCTCTTTCAGCATTTCGTTTCTTTTTTTAAAATGCTCGTGATGCTTTTTCGTACCCGTATTTTGTAGAGCATCAACAATATACATCACTTGACCATCATCACAACAAGGACAGAGGAACTCAAAATAATTCGTGCTTGTTTGACCTTTTAGTTTGCCACCCATGACCTCACCACTCCCATGACCAAAATCTGACCAGTCCCCGTCTGTTCCTTTTTTCATCTGTTTAGCCATTGCTGTAACCTCCAAGGCTGTATAAGCCATCAGATCATTTCCTTGTTAGCAGTGCATAGTAATAGTCTGTTATACATCGCTAACGAAACATCTATTCATGTGAATACCGTAGTGATTCCATTTATGTTCATCAAGAGTGTAGGGGTAGATTCCCCGAAATTCAAGGTTCTTAACCAGATTGTAAAAAAACTGTAGGACATGATTCGCATCCAACCGATTGACAAGCCGAATGGCGTAAGCACAGATTTTCTCTCTATCATAAACCGGTAACAGAGGTAACATATTTTTCCTGATAATCAATGCCGCTGTAACCATACAACTAACTCCATGAGGTAAGTTCATTGCAATTCATATAATAAAATTCAGATTTTTATTAGACATCCCAAAACTACTCATTGCGTTTATTTATTACTTTCTAAAGCGTTTCCGAGTTGTCACGGCATGTTTAGTAAACGTGAGCTTGAAAATAAACCTATAGGGGTTTCTGCTTGGGTATTTCTGCGGATTTCCCCAGCCCCAAGTAGAGCGGTAGAAATACATCAAAAACCTCGCAATGTGGACAGATATGCCGTTTTTCAAGGCACCCTCTGCGCCAATAGCGGTAGCAAAACCCAACATGTCACTTTTATCAAACTCACAACTCACGTTACTGTATGAGCAAGAACTGTGCCAATCGGAGAAAACGTGCTTATCGGTTCCGGTATAACTTTGTCCGTCAAGGCAGCACGCGGGATCCAGGCTGTTCGCGATGTGATAGGGGTGCTTAAAGTTATTTTTCGGCGAGTGTCGCAAAATGCGACAAGTTTGGAAGCAATATGGCTTTCGGAGCCTTGATAAAGCAGGTTCCGGCGTGTTGTGTCGCAAAATGCGACAGCATTTTTACTTTAGCAAGTTATATTTTTTCGATTTCCGATAAAGGGGGGTTCTATCAATGCCCAACGCCCGTGCCGTAGAGGCACTCGAAAGTCATCGGGTCTATGCGACTTTTAGTAGCTCGCCGTTCAACCCAACCTACGCGCTGGAATCAAACTCACTTTTTGTCAAGAAAAAGGTGATTTTTTGATTCAATATAAGGATTATAGAGGCATTCAATTTTAAGAAATTATTGGGCTTCACATCCGAAAATACACAACCATCAACTTGCACATGAGTTGCTTGAATTTATACCAGATGAGGCGTGGACGAGCGATGCTCGCCCACCGTAATGTAATTCTAATGCGCGACTTGCGCCTTAAAACTCCCGCCTTCAATCGCTGCAATCGCCTTGATTAACGCCTCTGTTGTCACTTTCCCTTGTGTGATTTTCACAACAGCGGTGTTTGTGTCGGTAGAAACGCTTACTACTTCAGAGACACCAGCAACCTTACTGAGTGCATCCTGTACCTTGCTCGGACACGCATCACACACCATGCCAGTGACACTAAGCGTCACTTCTTCAATGACCACAGCGGAAAAGTTGCGCCCTTCAACGGACTCAACAGCCTTGACTAACACCTCTGATGCGACCTTTCCTCTTGGCACTTTCACAACAGCCGTGTTCGTATCCATAGAAACGCTTACCACTTCAGAGATACCGGCAACCTTACTGAGTGCATCCTGCACTGCGCTGACACAGCCACCTCACGTCATACCGGTAATACTAAGTGCTACTTCCTCAATGGGAGCAGCGGAAAAGTTGCGCCCTTTAACGGACTCAACAGCCTTGACTAACGCCTCTGATGCTACTTTCCCTTTTGGCACTTTCACAACAGCCGTGTTCGTATCCATAGAAACGCTTACCACTTCAGAGATACCGGCAACCTTACTGAGTGCATCCTGCACTGCGCTGACACAGCCACCTCACGTCATACCGGTAATACTAAGTGCTACTTCCTCAATGGGAGCAGCGGAAAAGTTGCGCCCTTTAACGGACTCAACAGCCTTGACTAACGCCTCTGATGCTACTTTCCCTTTTGGCACTTTCACAACAGCCGTGTTCGTATCCATAGAAACGCTTACCACTTCAGAAACACCGGCAACCTTACTGAGTGCATCCTGCACTGCGCTGGTACAGCCACCTCACGTCATACCGGTTACACTAAGTGTCACTTCCTCGATGGGAGTAGCCGAAAAGTTGCGTCCTTCAACGGATTCAATGGCTTTGACTAACGCCTCTGTTGCTACTTTTCCCTTCGCTACCTTCACAACAGCGGTGTTTGTATCCCGAGAAACGCTGACGACTTCAGAGACACCGGCGACTTTGCTGAGTGCATCCTGCACCTGACTGGTACAGCCGCCTCATGTCATGCCGGTTACACTGAGCGTCACTTCCTCAGTGGCTGGCTTCTCTGCATCGGCAGGCTGCGTTTCATCGGTAGGATAGGCGTTAACAACGAAAAACGCTCCCACAACGAGCAATGCCACAAGGAAGGCAAGATGAATTCTGTGTTTCATTTTTTCAAAACTCCTTTTTGCACGAAGGATTCTCCGTGCAGTTTTTGTTCGTTTGCAAGTTTCAAAACCTTTTACGGCTACAGAAGCATTTTGAGAACTTGCGTTGGATCCAATTGTTTGATAATCTACATTAATCTTACGGTACAGAAAACAAAAAGTCAAGTTAAATCCATTCTTAAAAAATGTTGTAAAAAAAATTAATACATGTTAGAATAACAAATAACTAATTCAAGGAGGTTACCCGGATGTATATCGCCAAATTATCGCTGGTTTGTCTGATTGCTTTCGCGTTCATACTCGGTTGTGGATTGCTGGGCGATCGGATTGAAGAAGTAACGCTCGATGTGACGGGAATGACCTGAGGCAATTGTACCAGTGCGGTGCAGGATGCACTCACGAAGGTCACCGGTGTCTCTAAGGTTATCAGCGTTTCTATGGATAACAACACAGCTGTGGTGGAAGTTAAAAAGGGGAAAGTTACAACTGATGCCTTGATTAAGGCTGTTGAAGCAGATCCGCGCTTTAAGGCGACGGTCGCCAATTAGTGGCATAGAGCGAAGGGCGGATTTGTCCGCCCTTTCTATATGAGTTGAAGAGCGAATCATATTTCCTTTGCGTCCTCAACAGGATATAGTTTAATTCATTAGAGATAAAATTAAAGGGCGCGATCGGAAGTTCGCTTTTTACAAATAAGGGGAATAAACTTATGCGTCATTTAAACGTGAGCATGCTATTTGTCTGCTTTGCGGCACTTTTATTTGTTTTCGCTTGCGCAGACTCGTCAAAGAAACCAGCAGAAACACCAAGCCAAACGGCAGAAGAAGCGACAGAAACGCCAACCCAAACGGCAGCAGTAAGCATTGAAGAAGTGACGCTTACTGTAACCGGTATGACGTGAGGCGGGTGTACCAGTGCGGTGCAGGATGCACTTACAAAGGTTACCGGTGTCTCTGAAGTTGTCAGTGTTTCTATGGATGAGAACAAGGCTGTGGTAAAGATTGAGAAGGGTAAAGTTACAACAGATGCTTTAGTTAAGGCTGTTGAAGCGGACCCACGCTTTAAGGCAACAGTTGCTAACTAAAAATTTTAGGTTGTGTAGATTGAAATGCGCCGGTTAAATCGATTATTTCTCTGTTTTTTCGTTGTGCCATTTGTTTTTGCACTCGGATGCACTTCGGAAAAAATGGGTAACACAGGTTTTGATGTCACGCTGTCAGTGACTGGAATGCCCCGGTTCACTTCTACCTTCAGTGTCATGAAGTCGCTGGAAAAGATGGATCCCGTGGTCATTGATGATGCCATCTACAAGGTAACGACAGCCTGGTTTCCACTTAGCAAAATCAGTAGTGAAACAAGCAAATCTGTTTTAGAGAATGAAATCGGATGGCATTTCAAGCCTGATGAGCCAAAGTATTTTAAGGTTACGGTTCGGGCACTCCCAGGAGCAGATCCTGTGCATGGTGTTAACGATGCAATGTCTGCACGCGTAAAAGCAGCGTTAATTGAGGCGGTCAAAGACACAGGCTTTGAGGCGAGTGTAGAAAATATAAAAGCTCAGAAAGGGACGTACCACATTCGTAAACTTGGACTGAATAAGTAGTATATGATCACTATCTACTACAAGGCTTACACCTAACTAACCTTATATAATATATGGCGAGGTTTTGATACCTCGCCATTTTTCTTCATGTGAAGGGTATATCTAACGAGACTTGTTCTACAAACAACCCAACTATTTTAGAAGGGCTATCGGCAAAGCACAAAAATTTCTCGCTATGAAACCCGCTACTACTTGTTCGTGTAAAGTGGGTTTTCAAGTAAAGATTGAACTTCGTAGATAGAGCCTTTTAGTTCCGCGTACGGTTCCGGCATACGCACGGGTGCAGCTACCATACGGGGTTGATTTGTCGATTCGCCACGAATAATGAAGTCGTTGAAAGTATCCCAATCTGGAATTCCCTTCAGGGGCCAGGCATCTACCGCGCAATACTGGAAGAGCAGTAAGCGTCGCGGTTTGTCAGAGGTATTCGGGGCAGAACCGTGTAACGCCCGAACATGATGGATTGTAATCCCACCTGCCTTCAACTCAACAGGCACAGCATCTTCTGGCGTGAAATCAGGATCTGTCACTGCCCCGATAAAAGCACCATCTTGGTGATGATCTAAAGTCGGTCCCTTATGAGACCCTGGAATTATCATCAGCGCGCCGTTCTCCACAGTCATATCGTCAATGACGATCCCAACTGCGAGCAGATCGTCATTGGTGTGGGGATAAAACGCCCAATCCTGATGCCATTCGACCGGGCTTCCGAATTCTGGATATTTCATATTCAATTTATGCCCGTTATACCGAACGCCGGATCCGATAAGTTGTTCCACGATATCCAGTATCTTGGGGTGCCGTAAGGTTTGGTCGTAGACGGTGTGGTAAAGCGCGGGGCTTTTGATACGCCGCACGCGTGGGTTCGCGGCGGTATGCCCGGGTTCCAGATCAAAGATGTCAGTATGTTCGGTCACTTCTCTTGATTTCTCAACGAATTCATCGGTAACTCGTTGGAGATCGACGACTTCTTCCGTCGTTAGTACTGCTTCAACACCGATATAGCCGTTTTCGTCGTAAAAATCACACTGTTCTTGCGTGAGCATTGTTCCACTCCTCCAAGCGAAATGATACTGCTATTATACACCAATCCGTTAAAAAATTCAACCCTTATTTAACAATTTCTCATAAATGTCCTGTACTTTTTGAACATGCATTTCAACGCTAAATGTTTCCTCAGCATATTTTCTCGCGGCTTGACCGATACGCACGCTTTGCGGCGAATCACCAGCAAGTTTAATAATCTGGTTTGCGATACCGTCTATCGGGTCTAAGGGTACAACGTATCCTGTTACCCCATGAACAATCATCTCAACAGTACTGCCGATCGGCGTACCAACAACGGGTTTACCAGTCGCCATCGCCTCGGCGATGACACTTCCCGCTGAAAGGGTTACGAGGAGGTCAAGCTTCTGCATTGCCTTGGGCATATCGGTACGATGCCCCGCGAAATGGACGACCTCTTGCAACTGATGTTTGGCTACTAATTGACGAACTTTCTGTTCATAGACGCGATGCTCAGGTGTATCCAATGCAGCACCAATAATATGGAACCTGACCTTTTTGCATTGCGTAGCGACCTTGGCAGCTATTTCAACAAACATCTTTTGACGTTTAAAGGGTTCAATCCTACCCACGATACCGATGACATATTCCTCCGGGTGTGTGGGTCCAAAGGCAGGTTGAAAGACCGATAAATCAACACAATTACACACGACATCAGTCTTTTGAACATCAATTCCTGCTTGAATTAGCGGAATTCTACTCTGCTCCGAGATGGCGATAATACTGTCCATCCGATTGAACTTATATTTTCGCACCTGTGTCGGCGTAAGGAGGTTCCGGACGTGTGAAACAGCAGGTATTTTTAACCGATTTTTGACATACCATAGATAGGGGTTAAACCACGAATCAGAGGTATGGATGAGCTGCGTGTTATGCGCTTTGGCAAGTATGGCTAATTTTTTCGCGGCACTGCGTCTCGCTACCACAGATCTCGCTTTTCGCCACGGGGGCAGCTCAAGGATGACCGTTGAAATACCAGCACGCCTTAGATGTTCAGCAAAAACACCGTCATCAGGACAGACGACAAGGGGGTGATAGCAGGTTCGATCAATATTTGTGACGAGATAAGCGAGTTGCTTTTCACCCCCACCGATGCTCGAACCGCAATGGCTGAGGTACAGTATCGGAATCATCTATTTCTATAGTAAACATAGGAAGCGCAATTTTTCAATAACGACCACTTTATTGAAGGACACCTGAGATTACACAGGGAAATCGAGATGCTGTTCCCTGAAAACTTGACTAACCGAGCGGTGCTGATGGACTCGAAGTATGGCTTGGGAGAGGAGTGGCGCGATAGAAAGCACCTTAATTTTCCCATCTAACTGCTTCTCTGCTGGCACAGGGATCGTATTGGTGGTGACCACTTCACGAATTGATGAGTGATCAAGACGTTCCAGTGCCGGACCGACCAATATAGGGTGTGCGATACTCACATAAGCGGGTTCTGCGCCAGCCTCCGCTAATGCCATTGCTTGTTGGCGAATCGTTCCGCCCGTTTGTATTTCATCATCGGTGATAATTGGGGTTTTACCTTTGACATCACCAACAAGTTCGACGAATTTAACGCTCTGTCCATCGACACCTGTGCGTCGCTTGTGCATGATTGCCAACGGCAGCCCAAGCATATCGGCGTATTTCTCTGCTAACTTTGCCCGACCTGCATCAGGGGCAACAATTACACCATTTTCGACCTGTTTCTCGCGGAAGTAGTTTACCAAAGTCGTCACGGCAGTCAGGTGATCCATAGGAATATCAAAGAAGCCCTGTATCTGTGGTACGTGGAGATCCAGAGCCATGACCCGACTCGCGCCTGCTGTCGTCAAGAGATTGGCTACAAGTTTCGCGCTAATCGGTTCGCGTCCTGTAGTTTTGTGATCTTGACGGGAATATCCAAAATACGGGATAATCGCGGTAATCTGCCGGGCTGATGCTCGTTTCATGGCATCAATTGTGATGAGCAGTTCCATCAAGTTTTCGTTGGCAGGTTGACTTGTTGGCTGCACGATATAGATATCCGTGCCTCGGATACTTTCCTCAATCTGAACGCGCGTTTCAAGGTTGGGAAACGGACCGATTGTAATTTTACCGAGTTCAACGCCTAAAATCGCAGCGATCTCTTTTGCTAATGCTGGGTTCGCACTTCCAGCGAATAGCCTGAAATCGCTGCTAACTTGCTGGTCAGTCAGTGTAGACATGCTACAACCTCCTTACACTAAATTAATCTGATTCGTCATATACGCTTTCACTGGAGCGGAAAATCTCAGATTTCGATCATTTTGTTGAGTTAGGTGCATTTCAAGAAGTGATAACAGTAAATAGGATCGCGAGGCCGAACACGATAAGTAATCCAATCCGGGCTTGGTTTACTTGAATCCTTCGACCTGTTTCTTTGTAACTATCCGTATAGGAAGCTACATATTCAGGTGATTTCCCAAGGAGCCGCGAGGCAGGTGGAGTCGGCTCATAGACAGAAGCGATAAGGATTCCGAGTATATTTCCACAGAAACCGATGAAAAACCAATGAACCTTTCTGACATCGTATCCTGCGTCTTGTTCAGCAGCCGTATCAACATCTACTGTGGTCCGATGCTGTTGAGAGTCATTCATTTTAAAATTTTATTTGCACGTTGTAATTGTTTAACACATGCTATTAATAAATGAGTGATTCGCCTGTCATTTCAGTGGGTTGATCTAAACCGAGGAGGCGGAGTGCTGTCGGTGCGATATCGGCAAGTCTGCCTCCGGTTCGGAGTTGTCGTCCGTTGCGTTGGTTATCAACAACGACGAGATCTACGTCATAAGTCGTATGTGCGGTGTGGATACCGCCGGTTTCGGGATCGATCATCTGCTCACAGTTCCCGTGGTCGGCGGTGACAATGAGCGCGCCGTCCTTTCTAAGTACGGCATCAACAATTTTACCTACGCCAACATCAACTGCTTCAACAGCTTTGATAGCAGCTGAGAGAGAACCTGTATGCCCGACCATGTCGCCGTTGGCATAGTTGAGTACGATCAGGTCATATTTGTCGGAGCCGATCCGACGCAGCATCTCTGCGGTAACGCCGGGTGCGGACATTTCGGGTTTCTGATCATAGGTCGTCACATCGCGTGGAGAGGCGATGATTTGCCGATCTTCACCTTGATAGGGTTCATCTCGATAGTCATTGAAAAAAAAAGTAACATGCGGGAATTTCTCAGTCTCTGCACATCGGAATTGTGTGAGTCCTGCTTCGCTGACATAAGCACCGAGCGTATTCTGCATTTTGGGCGGTTTCTTGACAGCTGCCTCAACAGGCATTCCCCGCTCGTACTCTGTCATTGTAACAAACTTAACGTCAGGTTTGCAATTCCGTTTAAAACCCATTTCTCGTGTTACACCATCTTTCCCTTCCGCTTGAAACGGAAAATCGTCCAAGCAAAAGGCTTTGGTGAGTTCACGGGGTCGGTCGCCTCGGAAGTTATAGAAAACAACGGCATCTCCATCGGCGATCCGAGGGAGCGGCTCGCCGTCCCTTCCGACAACTACACTCGGCCGTACAAACTCGTCCCCTTTACGATTAGCATCATCGGGGTTTTCATAATAGTCGCGATAAGCATCTCTCGCGGCATTGACGTGGTCGCCGCATCCTTCGGTTAAGAGACGATATGCAACCTCAACACGCTCCCACCGGTCATCCCGATCCATCGCATAAAAGCGTCCGATAACTGAGGCTATTTGCCCGATGCCGATCTCTTTCAACTTCGCTTCAATCTGTTCGCAGAATTGGATACCGAGGTCGGGTTGGCAGTCGCGTCCATCGCTGAAATTGTGAATTAAGACTTGGTTGGATTTGAGTCCATTTGCCTGAGCAAGCCTGAGCAGCCCGTAGAGGTGTTCAAGTGAACTGTGCACACCAGCATCGCTTGCCAATCCCATGAGATGGAGATGTGTTCCGTGTCTTTTGACATGCGCAATTGCCTCCAAAAGCACTTCGTTCTGGGCAAATTCACCGGAGCGGATCATAGTACTGATACGACGGAGTTCCTGATTCACGATACGGCCTGCGCCGATGTTCTGATGCCCGACTTCGCTGTTGCCGATGACCCCTGCGGGTAGACCGACATCTTCACCGGAGGTATGGATTTGGACGTTTGGATAGTTCTGTCGTAGCCAATCATCTACGGGTGTTTTTGCGAGATGAACGGCATTGGCGTTGTTAAATTCAGAATACGGATTATTGCCCCAGCCGTCCCGAATGATGAGGACGACGGGGCGTTTCTGATGGGTTGCCATGCAAATTCCTTCCTATTGCATATAGTTATCAGTTGTCAGTTATCAGTTAAGAAACCTCTTGTGGCAGTCCTGTTTGCCGTAGCCGCTACAGAGACCCTCTTAACTGAAAGCGAAGCGAACTGACAATTTTTATGATGTATTGAACACGACACGTCTGTAGATGGCACGCAAGGGCACCTCACATTCAATTGAGGCGAGTGATAGCGTATCTTCAAGATGCTGAAACCTGTTATGGGTCCATTGCGACCCTTCGCACTGGTAGTGCTCAACGCGCACACTGTCTTGGGAAATAAGGATGTATTCCTGTAAGGATGCCAGCTGCTTATAGTGCTCAAATTTTTCACCACGGTCAAACGCTGCGGTTGAGGGTGACAGCACTTCTATAACAACTATCGGGTTAAGGAGCGTGTCAAAAGTGTCATCCTCAAAACGGGGCTCACCACAGACAACGATAACATCTGGATAGTAGTAAGAGACAGTGGGACTCGTCCGTACGCGCATCTCGCCAGCGAAGACTTCACACTCGCTCTCCATCAATTGATTGCTAAGCTGAACTGTTGTATCTACTGTGATACGATTGTGCCAGCGGCTTGCGCCGGACATCGCAATGATCTGTCCGTTGTGGTATTCGTTCTTAAAGGGCTGCTTGCGTTCCCAAGTGAGGTACTCCTCAGGTGTCAGATAGGTTTGTGCTGTAAGCGTTGACATAAGTGGCTCCGTGAGGCTCTGTTTTCCTACCAAACGATTTGAACGGCGGACATTTTTTAAAGTCCTACCTTCAATTTTCCCCACGTTGTGGTGAGTTTCCCACGTGCCTCCACATCTTGAGGTGTCTCCATGACCTTTTGGATGTCGGCTTCACTCAAGGTTTTCTCATAGAGTCGGACTTCATCAATTTTACCGGGGAAAAAATCTGTTGGTCGGCCGAAATCGTCACCACCGATCCAGAGTTCTAATGCGGAAGGTGCGATCGGCACACCGTTGTCAGCGTCGCCTTCGAGTTTACCGTTCACGTAGACCTTCATTGTTTTTCCATCGAATGTTCCAGCGAAGTGATACCATTCGCCGACTTTCCAATCGGTTGTTGTTGATTCAGCAAAAGTGTTGTTCGGTTTGACGAGGAAATCAATACTATCTACGTTGCCGAAGTCAAAGATAACGAAGATAGAGTCGTTTTTGACCATCAAGCGTCGTCTGGTGAGTACATCATTTGGGCTGAACCACGCCATGAGGGTAATATTTTCTTCAATTGCTAAAGCGGCATCATCCGCGACAACGACGTGGTCCTCCTCACCGTCAAATTCGAGTCCGGTACCGAATTTTCCATCAATCCACTTGGGATTTCCGTTAAATTCTCCGTCATGTCCATTGCCAGTGACATCTTCGGCTTTTTTACCATCGCCTTCATCAAAGGGCCAGTAGGCGACGAGTCCGTCTTCTGCAACGTTAGCGATACTGAGGCAGGGAATGATCAGGAGCGCACATAGCGACAAAACAAAGGTAATTTTGAGCATTATAGGTTCTCCTATGTAAGCGCGAAATTTTGGATCTGTATCTTGGGGATTTGTCACTATTATAACATATTTTTGGAAAGGAAGTGTAGAAAAAAATATTATCTGAATCAGGATTTAGAGGATTTTAAGATGAACAGGATTGACAAACAGGTTTTCGGAATTATAGATAGAATTTCACTGCAAAATTCTATTTTCCCACACCCGCCTTGGAGAGCAATTCCTTGAGGTAGTTTGCTGGTATTGCAAAGTTGAGATTTTGTCCCTCGGTGAGTTTCGACACTGCCACACCGATAACTTCACCCCTGCTATTTAGCACGGGACCGCCGCTGCTACCTTCAGAAACCGGTGCACTAATCTGGATACGTTTGCTATCAACCTGAAATTCTCGCACGCCGCTTACAACACCCTCCGTGAAGGTGCCTTCCAAATAACCCTTTGGATTGCCCACGGCGTAAACTGGCTCACCAATTTGTAGTTCATCACTGTTGCCAAGTGGAAGAATAGGTGCCCCAATATCTGAGACTTTGAGAATTGCTAAATCCTGTTGTGCATTCATAGCGACAATGCTTCTTATACGGTATGTCTTATTCATGCCAACCTGCTTGACATAACCATTGAAAACTCCTTCAACAACATGCAGGTTAGTTGCAATCATACCGCGACCGACGAAGAAGCCACTCCCCGAACTGATAGGTTGACCGTTAACATCTTCCATAACGACAAGAACTGTGGAGGCTAAAGATTTTTTGGCGATTTGCTGGGGAGTTTGTATAGTAAACTCAACCATATGAGACGGTTCAGGTATGTTCTCTGGATAGATTTTGAGCTTTCCTTTCTTATATAGTTCTGTTATCCATTTATTGATACGTGTACGCTTCTTATCCTGCACAACTACTTGCTCAATGTCCCTTTTGACCTCGCTAAACGTTTGATTCCGGGCAGGTTGATACTCCTCTTTCCGAAAAATAAGGTAGTAGGTTCCCTGGTCAACCTCGGTTTCAAAGACAACATCAGTCATCTCACCAACATCCATATCAAAAACAGCATTGATGAACTCTGACCAACGCGGTGAAGCATTCCTAGAAAAGGAGTAGGTATTACCGGGATCATCTCGATTAGTCCCCGGTCCATCTGCTAATCTGCCTGCTTCCGCGAGTTCCTCTGCTATCTCCACGATATCTTTGCCAGTTTTAATCATATCTAGAACCTCGTTAGCAAAGTCTTCATTATCAAGCGTAATACACGTTGCGCGAACTTTTGCTTCGCTAATGTAATAGTTCTTATGCCTTTCATAATACGACTTAAGATCTTCATCAGTATATCTTATTTTTCCATCAACTTCCATTTCGACCATTTTTTCAACCATAAGTTGATGGACGTAGTCTTCCCGTTTCTTACGGTATTCTGGTGTGTCAGGAAAACCTGAAAAGTGGTCTCTGATTTTCTTGAGAATTGCCGGATCTTCGTTTAGTTTTCGGTCTTTGGCAAGACAGAGGATTAAGCGGCTCTCTGCCATGAGTTGGATATAGCTCTCAAGTCCCCTTTTATCCTGATATTGACGTTGCTTATATTTAGGAAGCATACTAATTTCTTTCATCATTTCCTCAAAAGTGATTTGTTGTTTCCCTCGCCACTCAAATTCGGCAATGATGGCTCTGTTAGCAGCGTTTACCTGTTCACTGCAGCTGTAGCAAAGTAGAGGGATTGTAAAAATCAGGAGTAAAATTAAGGAAATGTCATTAAACTGCTTCATAAATGTCGTCCTCTGTCTTTAGTGGAGTAGAATAGAATTTCCTATCTGAAATAGAAAATTTCTTCTACTTAAGGGAGTGGCTAAGTCTGATATTTCCCATAAACAGACCTTAAGAAGTCAACACCTGCTTCTACGAATTGGTTGCAAATCTGGTTAGCAATATCCTTATGCCCCGCATTGTACAGAATCCGAACAGTTTCATTAATTTCGTCTTCTTCCGTTTCCAAATGCCGTATGACACGCTGAGGGATTGCCAGATAGATTTCTCCTACTGATCGTGGCGTTTTCAGAGCATGTTTCCGTAAGGCTTTGATAAAGCGTGATAATACCATATAATACCCTGGAACTTTGTCAATATTCTCTATTGAACCTTTTACCCAACCCAACACTTCCATATCTATGGTGTCAACCAGGCCCAGCCATCCTAATAGAGGACATGACGCTTCCTGATATGTAGCTACAGTGGTGTTTTTGGAAATAACTTGAAACAAAGCACGCCACGCAGGCATAACCTTTAGCTTCACCTTGTCAGATGGGTTATCAGCGCGTCCGGAGAAAAAGTAGACCATACCTGCAAGAAGATTTGGGTTGCCACTGTGTATCAACTGATAAATGAGACTGGTTTTGTCATCTAAGGTTTCACTGTTCTCTATCCACCCCGTACAGATGTGTCTGACGAGTCCATCCAGTACGGCTGTATCATCAAAGTGGGTGCTTAATGCCTTCTGATAGTGTCCATGTGCTTTGAGCAGAAAATAAAACTCCTCTCGGACCCTTGGGTATAACAGGTACCCGGAAAAAGCGGCTTGCCAATGGTCTTCATTACGCTGTGGGAAAATGCGATTTATGTTAAGGCGAACCCACTCCTCATCGAGATCCGACAGATACGATAGATGAAACCCAAGTGTATAAGAGAATTCAAGCGAGGGTTCAATACTTCGATCTAATCTTTTGGTGAAATCTGCCCTGATGGCGTAGGACCATCGGCAATCTGTGTACTCAGACTCGTTGGTACGAGCGAATCGCCAGGCGTAACCTACCATTGCTGAAAACACTCTACCCCTGTCTGAATTCAAAACATCAGTGGGTAGATTATCAAGATTTGAAACACTTTGTTGTGCCTTATCTACGAGAATCAAGAGGATCTCTTCAGCAAAAGGCAAGAGTTTTGCCTCAAACGCGTGTGTATCATCTCTTGTGCCTTCTGCTATCAAATCTGCTGCACCGGAAAGCACCCAATTCCTGTAATTGAAACCATCCTCGTATTGCTCATTCCAAAAGTGTTCTGATACGAGAATGGAACGTATAAATCCAAGCAGTGCAGCCCAGTCAAATGTTTTCTTATCCTTCCATGCATTCAGGAAACCCCGCAGTAGAGAAGATTGGTATAAATTCCGAACACTTTGGAAAGGCAGTAGATCACCCGTAAAGCGTTGTGGTTTTTCTTCCACATACTCTGCAAGTGTATCTGCGAGGCCGCGTCCTGCAAGAAAAGGCATACCTATAATTTCTGTCTCTTGGTAATTGTTTAAATAATCGGCAATTTGAGCATTTGACATCTTAGCGAGTTCTCTGATCGTCAATGGTCTCACCGGAGCGACTGCTCCTGACTTAGGCATAATCCCAGAACTTTCAGTATCTTCTGCGCAAAGACGATCATATTTTTCGTAAGCATCAATAATTTTTTTATTGCCGGTTTTCAAGAGTTTAGAAAGCCATTCTCGCCTCCTATATGCTATTGATTTCGCGCGCCTTTCATCATTTTCGATAGATGTTAGTACTAGGTTGATTCTATCCATTGTAGTATCTGCTCCATTTCGTCTTCATTAAATGTGTGGCTATTGGCTTGAATTAATTGGGATATTTCGGGTTCCAACTCAATAGCATCAAGCGGATTGCCTTCCCACTTCCAAAATAGGTGTTTCAAATCGCTGTAATGGTCGGTAATCGCCCTGACTGCAATCCGTTTAATAATAACGCTGGATTCTTGTAGCAAACCTTGAATTGTTTCTGTAATACTCACAGGTTCAGCAGATTGAAAGATACTGCTGGTAAAATTTACGATAAGTTTGGCGTAATCTGCACGCGAAAGATGCGAAAGATCGTTCTCAACAGGGTGTATAAAGCGACACACGGAGGAATCTTCAGCCTCAAGTGCTCGGATTTGTGCAAGTGTAATCTGTGCTGCCTCAACGTCACACACACTCGCAATAGTTTCCCAATTTTTCTTGAGTGCCTCCTCAAGCCAATGTTCATTCATTATTGGTCGGATTCGGCCATTAACGGATTCGACTTCAAGTATTATAGAGAGAAGGGCAAGGGTTAGTTTCCGCTTACCACCGTCAAGAAGTTTAGGCAGAATCGTTTGACCTATTTCCTGCTCCATCAGTCCGTATTTCTGGGTGGATTTCAATGCAGCTGCCATAAAAGTAATATACCGAGGTTCCATTTGGTCTATAGGAAGTGTGCCAATAATTTTGATAGTATCTAAGTCTGTCCGGCCATTATCAATCCGCTCTCTGCTTTCGTCTGTAATCGCATTGACAATATCCACAAGGATATCAACGGGACACTCTGGATGAGTAGCAATCTTCACCACATACTCCAGGGCATGCCAACGGGAACTGTAATAATACCCGGGCTGATCTGGAGATTCTTGAGGCATAGGATTCCAATCAGGATCGAACCATCCATCCTCTTTTAAGGGTTCCAACCAAGTTGGAGATTCAAGTTTACTAAAAAAGTATGCACGTCTCTCCTCAGATCCCAATAGATTGGGAAGAGTACTTCTTATTTCGCTTGTCGGTTCCTTATAGGCAAGAATACGATCCAGTCGGCTGAGAAGGTCAAGAAAGCTACCTACCAAATTCGACAATATACCCTCAAATTCATACCAGAGAACTTCAAATTCTTCTCTAGCTCGAGGAACCCTCCAAGCCCCGTGGCGATGGGCGAACCTATGAAATTGAATAGAAACATTTATCCATCTAATAACAAAATTTACACGGACATCATCGGAAGAAAGAAAGGCAAGGGCATCATCAATACCGAGTGCTGCCAAAATTGAGGCAATATGACCTTTACGGTTCCTTAATTGGCTATAATCTCCTAAATTAGCTAAGACTGCTTCTGTGAGTTGGCTTTGTATATGTCTCTTGACTTCGTCACTGGATAAAATATCTCTTAAACCACCGTCAATTTCCCGAGCAACATGTGCTAAAAGACTTGCTGCTGTTTCTAAGTCTTCGCGTTGTAGAATTCGGATTCCATCCAGATAATAGGCTGCTATTTCAGGACCAATAGATTTCAGATTTTGGTAAATTTCACGCTGTCGAGCGTTTAATTCCGGTACACGACCCTCTATTTCACTCGGTGATTGCGATGAGTCCTGTTCATCGTCAAACCCATCGTTCATTCTTCTCTCACATCCTTTGCTCCAAATTCAATAATCACATATTAACACACTCCAAGGTGAATGTCAAGGCATTTCGTCCGCTCCGGACAAGGAAGGAAACCGAAAATTATAGTAAAGTTTAGAATTAATAGGACACTCCGCACCGGTTCGGTTAGGAAACCGAACCTACCGGGGAATGAAAGTGTCTCTTTATTTTTAAAATTCACTATAAATAGCTCTGCCCGATTCGGTTCTTGATAGTTTCGACATAATATGATATGATTTTCATAATAAACTGCAATGGTGCCCGATTAGAGGGTTCTCGATCTGCTATAGCATCATTATTTTCTGTCAACCTTCTATTGTCAGTGCCTTTTTGGTGTTAAAAAGGTAGTTTACTAACCAATGGAGGTATGTTTCCGATGAAATTTTTTAGTAAAATTATGGTATTTGTTCTATTGGTGTTGGAAATAGGTATGCTACAGGGTTGTGAATCACAGAAACAGAAGCGTTTTGTAGAGCGATCCGTGAGTGCTACAGAATTGATGTCTCATTATATGAGGGATGCAAGTCACGCCGACGAAACCTATGCAGGCTCTCTCTATAGTGGACGTTCCTTCATAGTAACAGGAACTATAAAACAACACCGTAAAGAAGAATCGGATAACTACGTTAACCAATTCAATCATTCTATTTGGTTGCATGTTGATGAATCGAAACTTTATTCGGGTAACAACAACAATCCTTCTGCTGAGGTCCTTTGTAAATTCCTCCTTAGGCCAGCGGTGGATCCACTGAATAATCTCAAGGTGGGTGATTTTGTAAAAATACGGGGGTATGTGATAAAACAGGATCCCAATTTCTCCGGAGATTTGCGGGACGTAAAGTTTGGAGGATTGCGCAAAGGCACTTATACAAATACAGGTAAAAGTTTTTTTTATGTAATCCTTGGAGAATGCAGTTTAGTGGGTAATTGAATAGTTTGTTGAACTTATACAAAAACTAACGAAAGGATAAAATTTTTCACCTACGGGCGATCGGAGTTGAAAATGTTGCGTTGTAACGTGTTGTGTACTTTATCACAATTATGACAAGAAAAGAAAATGAAAACAATCACATACGCTGAGGTCCAGCAGTTAGTCACAAAAATCCCAGAAACGGAGTTACCGTTAGCGTACTGCTTGTTGGCTGAGTTAGCAGTAGGGGACCTACAGTCACCTCAAGCGGCGTTCATGCGTCTTTCGGTAGACGAACGTCGCCAAGTTCTGGCACAACAGGCGGAAGAAATGAAAACTCATTATGAAGAAACGGCAGACGAACGCATCGAATGGCAAACTGGAGATTTCATTAGTGATTGAATATGAACCTGTCATTACATAGGGAGTGCCCAACCGCGCGAACTTCCGTTATCCTAACGCAAGTTGCCACCTTTTTATCCACATAGCACTCCGCTGGAGTGCAATCGCGTAAATATACCATTTTCTATAGATATATCACCCCTCTGGGGTGGGGAAAAAGACGAAAAACCCTTTCTGAAGTGTGTAAAACCTGTTGGTAGCGACTTGGGTTATAGATATATCACTCCGCTGGAGTGGAGAACCGACCAAAACGGTTTCATCAAATGTATAAAACGCGTTAGGTAGCAAGTTGGGTTATCCTATAAATCCTATCATCTTGTAAATCCTGATTCAGACAATCATCCAACACGCTCAATCGACCAATGCCTATCGGTGCTTTGAACGACAACCGCATCCGGCATGTCTATCTGGGTCAGCATTTCATCGACTTCGGCAGTGGTGAAGGCGGCGCGGAAGGAGTCATAGTACAACTTCTGTTGATATGGGGTGTCATCTGCGGCATATAGATCCACAAAGGTTTGTGCATCTGCGGGTGTTTCAGGGCGGATGAGGTCGCGGATGAGAACAACCCCTTTGGGCCGCGCAACTCTGCCCATCTCTTGGAGTGCTTTCATCGCGTCGTGGATGTGATGCACGATGCTGTTGGAGATGAGTCCGTCAAAGGTATTGTCGGGATAGGGTAAGGTTTTGGCATCGACGAGTTCAAGGGTTATCCTATCGGTGAGACCGGCATCTGCGACGTGGCGTTTGGCTATTTTTAGCATCTCTTCGGATAGGTCGATGGCGGTGATGTGGATATTGGGACAGCATTGCGCGAGGAGGATGGGTATCTGGGCGGGACCGGTGCCGACATCAAGAAAATGTCCAGTGCTGGCACCGAGTGCGACAACGCGGTTAACAAAGGCTTGGTCAACCTCCCCGTGCCCCATCGCATCGTATGCCTCGGCGGCTTCCGCTGTGTCCATAACTTCCGGTTCTACAATTCGTTTCATTGTCTACTTCTTCAATGAGTTCAGCAACAGTTATTGCATTCTGGTGGATCTGGTCGGGCTGAAATTGCGTGTACATTCCGACTGCCATTGCGTCTGTCGGTTTAATATTTTCGATCGCGAGTTGAAATGCCTCACGCGGTTTGTTCCTGCCAGCGGCTAATACCTTTATAGCGATTATCGGTAGCGGTATCGCCTTTATAGCGGCAAATGCCGCGTACCGATCATCCGGTAGATAGAGTTCTCTATGTCTTGTATGATTATACAACGCACAGACATAAAAGTCAACATCATATCCTTCAGTGTAGCAATACTTGAGGACTTGCGGATCATGCGTACCGAGTCCGACAGCACAACCGAGATCGCGGATGTATTTGAGACCTTCGCGTAATGAACCGAGTCGTCCCTCTGCGGACAATTTATCGGTCGTGCCACCGTGATGGTAGATAGCAATTGGTTTATAACGTGCGATAATCTGTAGGTATTCGTCGAGATCGGCGTATTCTGTATCCTTCGGAGTCTGGGCAATCCACTGGATTGTACCACCTGTGTTCCAGTATTCGTTGAGGACACGCATGATATGCCTATCGGCACGCGCGAGGACAGTATTAATGCCGTTCTCCTCCGCTTGCCGAAGGTCTGCGATAATTTGGTGCGTCGTATAGTAATCTATCATGGCTTTGGATGCCGCGGCAGAGCGGTGCGAGATGCCACTATACGGATTGCCACCGATAATGAGGCGCGTGACGCGATGGGATGCGATGGAGATCGTCGGTAGTTTCATCGTATTATTTTGTGCCCCCCGGCTTCTCTTGAGAAAAATGGGAACTCCGAGAACCGGCACTGGGGTTCAAATCTCTTTTCGCCGAAATTTTGTAAATTACACCCTTTGGGTCCGTATAAAACATAAGTTGATACATTTTAATTGTTGTATCGGGTGTCTGTGTTACCCGGCGTCCGAGGTTCACTGGCTGTCTATCGGAAATGATCTCGCGATGTGCTTGCTGTAGAAAAGTCAACGAGGGTTTCTGCCAGATGTAAATTTTTGAACCTGTGTCAGTGTTACTGATTCCATGAGGTGTCCCCCATTTTTGAATCGCTGTTGAAATGCGCCTTCCGTGCCACACTTCCAAGATTCGCTGTACTTCTTTCCGTTGTATTTCTTTCTGCTCTCGTGAAGGTTCGGGGGCATTCATCAAATGCTTCGATGCCGTACACCCGGCAGCCAAGAAGCCTGCGATAAACAAAAAATATAAAGCGAATGTGAATCTGTTCATTTCAAAACTCCTATCCTACTTTTAAAGGAAATTTGCCCCTACTTCCACTTGAGTTCACTCGCGGGGTCATAATTCTTCTTGATGAGTGTTTTGGAAATTATACCGTCTGGACGCGCATAAAATGTGAGTTCGTAGGTGTAATCTGTCTGTAAAATTGTTCCTGATACTCCGTTTAAGCCGTTGGGGTATCGCTTGGAAAGGATTCGGTGACGCTGTGGGGCAAGGAATGTCTGCACGGGCACCTGCCAGATATAGATGTGCGATCCTGTCCCGTCACCGTTAACCTCATCCGGTGATCCCCATTTCTGAACAGCCTTTGAGATGTGTATACCTTTCCATCTGGCTATAGTTTGCTGCATTTTCTCATCTGGCGAGAGTTCTGAAGTAGAAGGATGTGCCCCATGCCTCAAATGCGCCGGTGCTGTACACCCTATCAGTAAAATGCTCGCAATAAACGTGAAATGTAAAGTTAACGCAAACCTGCTTATTTTTAAAAAGGTCTGCTGGAAAATTCGGGTCATCACAATGAACACCTCCCTGTTAACTTTATCAGATAAATAGCGATTTCTATGCCAATAGGACTTACGCGATATTGATAGAATAGATGGATTTAGCATTTTTGGCATACATAATCATTCAGTTTTGATTTCACCCCATGTGGTTGTGAACAACTGGGGTTGTGGTGAAACGGGTAAAGCAGATGGGTCAAACCAATCGCCGGCATAATTGCTGCCATCATGCGTAAGTTGTGTGACACCATGCGTCACCAAATTGATTTTGAAGATTTGCGTCCCGTTTCCGGTCGCTTGTGAATAGACCAGTTCATCACTAGACGGCGACCAAGCGGGTGAGAGTGCCAGCACGTCAACAATCTGTTGAAGTCCACTGCCATCTCGGTTGGCAATAAATATGGACTGTTGACGATGTTCTGGTCTAATCCAAACAAAGGCGATTTTGTTATTAGCAGGTGACCACGCGGGTTGCCGCATTCTCGGAGTATCCTCCGGCAGGAATGTCCGTTGTTTGCGGGTTTTTAGGTTAATAAATCGTATTTGACGACTCGCCCAACGGATCTCATCTACCACAACAAACGCGATTTCTGTTCCATCTGGGGACCAAACGGGCTCTTCGCCGTTCGCTTTTTCCATTTCAACAACGCGGGTTACCGACGTTCCATCTGCTCTGGCAGTATAGACGCTTGTCTGTTTAGCCTCATGGTCAAGTTGCATGTAAGCAATTTTTTTCCCATCAGGGGACCAGGCGGGGTCATCTCTGTATGCAGGTGCCGTGCGAAACACGGGTCGCTCACCGAGTCCATCAGCACGCATAATATAAAGATCACGCTCTCCGCTTCGCTCGGAAACAAAGAGGATCTCTTCTCCTGTCGGTGAAAAGACCGGATCTAAATCGTTCGCGCGATGCTTAGTTAATCTAACCTGTTGACTGCCATCGGGATTCATCATATAAATTTCAAAGTTGCCATTTCGATTTGACGAAAATACAATTTTCTCAGTCGTGAGCGGTTTCGCAGAAACAGAACACAGTAATCCTAAACTTAAGCAGTAGAAAAAGAAAACACGTAGCAGTTTCATGGAAAATCTCCCCTAAAGTTATGTTGTCAAATAGGTAGCAATTTCTGTGCCAATATAAAATAAGGGAAAGAACCGGAGATATAGCGGATTTAGTGGGTTTGGCGTGTGTACAGACTGCACGAAACGGGGCAAACGGGAAGATAGCTGCACGGATTTGTGCAGACGCAGATAGAAAAAAGAAGGGATTATGGGACAGCAGCACTGCTGTCCCACTATAAGAAACTATCGAATGGCGATCGGATTGCCGGGGGAACCCGTCGCGCCTTTGAGACGCAGCGGTGCGAAACTGAAGGCGAACTCGTAAACCTTCGCCGCCGCTAACTCCTCTGTGATGATATTTTCAAGATTGTAAATACCGTGTTTGACAATAAACAGTTGATGCACCGGAAACGCAAGCGTTTCATCAGGGTTCGGGACGACCTCGATGCCCCAATTATCGGCACACAGCATCACAATTTTCTGATCAACGAGGTATTGCCCTGCTTCCAAGCCAATGCCGGGTTCTGTGGTGCCGTAACGATCATTATCTATCATCCAGAATTTACCCCAACCGGTGTGGATGATAACGACATCGCCGGGGGTAATCTCGACCCCCTGCTTCTTCAGGGCACCCTCCAGGTCGGCGCGTGTAATCTCATAACTATCGCCGAGGACTTCAACGCCTTTATAGCCAGCGACATCAATTAGCACACCTCGCGTTACAATGGGGCCCACATTCTCAACACCGAGTTCCGTGAGTCCTTCGGCTTTGGCGAAATCGTGCTGGTCTAACCCGTTGTAGTAGAGGTCGCCGATCCCGATGTGCCCGAGACCATCGAATTGGGTGCCGATCTGACCGATTTCGCCGCTGAAGATTTCCTCGAACCACGTTGTTTTGTTTTCACCGAGAGGTCCTGACATCGCCGGAATTCGTAAACTATAGTGCCGCGTCCCAAAGACAGGAATACCACTCTCATAAACTCTACCGAGTTGAAAGACTTCACCGGTTTTAATCAGACTCGCTGCTTCCAATACTTTCTCTGGTGTTAGACGGTTGACGGCACCGCGCCGATCATCCGCCCCCCATTCGGAAGGGAACCACGATTCTTGTGTGAGGGTAACGGTTGCTGTGAGGGCAAGTACGCCAAAGACAAGCCCAAACAGAATAAAAGGCTGGTATTTTTTCCATTTTTTGAACATAATTACCTCCTGAAATAGTAGTCAGCAGTCAGGGCGGATTTTTTCAAAAATCCTTTCAGCAGTCAGTTTCAAGAGATTAATACTAAACGAACTCCTCTTAACTGATTACCGGTGGCTGACAGTTATTAACGAACAGATACAGACCCTGTATCTACAAATAACGAAAGGTCCCATGGCATTTACTTCAATTGCTTTAATTCTGTTGTCAGCATTTTGCCACGCTTTATGGAATTTCTATAGCAAATCCAGCAGAGACACACGCATCCTCTTTTTTTGGTGTGGGTTTTACACCGTAGCGATAGCACTCGTTGCCTTTGGTATCAAGCAACCGGTAATTCCCAAATCCGTATGGGTCTATATTGCTGGTTCCGCACTGGTTCATCTGTTCTACCGTCTGTTTTTGACGCATGCCTATACAGTTGGCGAGATTTCGTTTGTTTATCCGATTACGCGCGCTGCACCAGCATTCTTACCACTATTTGCCTTTATTTTTCTCAACGAACGCATTTCCGCACAAGGCTTGATAGGTATCCTATGTGTGATGGCATCCATAGTACTCTGTCAACAACGCGAAGCACGTATCCAATTCAAAACGTTCCTTCGCTTCCTTCGCGAACCGGATGCGCTCTGGGCTTATGCAACCCTGGCAAGCGTCATTGGATATTCACTGATAGACAAGCAGGGGATGTCCGAATTTCATCGCTATTCTACGGATGTTCCTTTGTGGCGAGCCGTGACCTACTATTTAATGGAGAACAGTATCTCGCAAGTCTTTTACGGTCTGTCCTGCCTCGCCCGGTTTCCACACCAGCAGATTGCAGAGATTGGACGAACAGAATGGAAGCGGAGTCTTGTTGTTGTTGGACTTTCATTGACCTCCTATTCGCTCATCCTCTACGTTTTGATGACAGAAAAGGTTAGTTATGTGACCGCGGTTCGGCAGTGTTCTGTCATCTTCGTTGTCTTGCTCGGTGGGTACGCCTTGAAAGAGGCGTATACAAAACGCCGCTTGATCGCAGCTGTCGTGATGGTACTTGGCATTTTTTTGATTGCATATCAGTAGCCCATCAACGGACAGGCTGCTTCCGTATATCTACCCAAAGGACACTCCCAATTTGACACTCCGTTCGGGGTGATTGTCCATCTCTATGTATGCTTCAACGGAATCTTCAAACGGTACGACCGGGTCAACGACACCTTCACAGTCAAATCGCCCTTCTTCAAGCCATTTCCAGCAAGTATCAACAATACGTCTGAAATTCCAACGTGGATGATCGCGGTTCGGGTCGCTGTTAGCACGCGCAAAGATGATATTCGGAATGTTAACGTGCGCGACAGCACCGAGGTCGAGTCCACCTGTGCATTCTTTTGCGCGTCCAGCGTAGACGATTGTTCCTTCAAAAGTGACGCTGCGGAGCGCGTCATCAAGTGCTGGGTAGACTGCACTGGTTTCTACAGCCACATCAACGCCAAGCCCACCCGTCGCTTCTTTGAGCACTTCGCCAGTATTGGAGGCAGTGGGATCAATAACAAGTTCCGCGCCGGTCTTTTCGGCGACTCTCCGCCGTCTTTCGAGCGGGTCCACAGCAGCGACGAAATCAGCCCCTGCGACCCGTGCCATCTGCACCGTCATCAATCCAATGGCACCCAATCCAAAAACAGCGACCCGCTCACCAACGCGGACTTTTCCATCACGAATCGCAGACATGGCAAAGTGTAATGGATCATAGCAGACCGCCTCTTTCCATGTCATGTGGTCGGGCATCTTGAGGACGCTACCTGCGCGCCAGGTATGCGTTTCTTTGAGGTGCCCGTGGCTGGTGATGCGTTCCCCAATCTCAAAACCTTCAACCTCGTCCCCGATTTCAATAATTTTTCCGACGCACATATTCCCCAGTCCCATCGGAAAATTTGCGCTGTTGTATCCGTAGTATGCTGTCAGTTCGGTGCCGCGTTTGGGTGCGCCGAATTCGACTTGAACGCGGACGCTATCCGCGGGGACGGGACCATCCTCGTACTCCCTCAAGACGGGTTGCCGAGGGGCGATAGCTACTAATTCTTTTGGCATGTTGGTCTCCTATGTTTCAATCAGCACGGTTAAGAACAAGGTCATAATCCAAGTCTACCAGGCTATCCATCATTCGCTCACTTCTTCGAGATAATCGCTCAATTTTTTCAACAGCCGTTTGTGCCGTTCCTCCGAAATAGAGCCGATGTGTCCTACGATCTCATCCATCTGTATTTGACTTAGAAAGCCAAGTCGAATTAGGGAGGTTTCCCTAAGCCTCTCGAGATTATCGTCTTGAGGCGTGACAATTTCGTCGAAACCTTCAACACAATATTGTAATCTCGTCGTTAGGCCACAAGCAATGAAAGCGTGATAATTGTGTGGCAACTGTCGTAGGCAAACCGCTGGTCTCAGCTTTAGCTGGCCCTCGGTATCCTTTAAATAGACAACAATTACATCACGCTCCTTCATTAGGTTTCCTTTCTGTTGTACACTCGCGTTTCTCGGAAGCACATTTCTTATCAGTGCCTTCATAGTCAGGGTTTAGTGCAGCGATCATATCGAGTGTATATTCGGGTTCGTCATCATCATAAGCACCTTCCAAACCACGCGCGGGGAGGTGTGATGTGGCGTTACACTTCTCGGGAGAGCCTTTATAGTCAGGATTTACTGCGATGAGCATATCGAGTGTATATTCGGGTTCGTCATCATCATAAGCACCTTCCAAGCCGCGCGCAGACGCGCGCTCCTCAAGGGGCTGTTTTGCTTCAACTTCCTCTTTCTTCAACTTTTTAGTAGGGGTACCCATATCAAATTCCTCCGTATAGGTCTCAATTCGTCCGCTTGTGTAATCTATCAATGACACCGAAACGTGGTTTTCACTGCCACACGTCGAGCATACAAGGACCACGAAACCTCAGTTATTATACCATACACAGAATTTAGATAGCAAACGGTATCATCTTGAAGGTCAGGACGATTTAGTTTTCTGTTTTTGAGTCCAATTTTGGACACCCAGGCCCGGTAGGTTCGGTTTCCTAACCGAACCGGGCTTGAAAAAGAAAAATCAAAAATTTAGAGAATCCGATAATTTATTTAAAACTAAATAACCCTGTCTTGAAGGGTGTCAGGTAATACCAACACAGAACTGGTAGAAAATAGGATTTATGCGGCGGACAGAATGCCCACCGCATAAATCCACCTCTGTATCAACACTTTGCCGGTAGCCGTGAAATCACCTGCCGTGAGGGTATAGAAGTAGATACCACTGGCGATAGGTTCACCCACTGCGTTCTTGCCATCCGAATACGCCGCACGGCTCCGAGATTCATATATCCTGACAGGTTAATACTCTAATGTCAACCTTGGAACCAGTCTTTTCTCCTACTCCACGAGTGTCGGCGCGAGTTCCCACAGCAGCACGGTTCCGTCCCTACTCCCTGATGCGAGCGTATTTCCATCGGGACTAAAGGATACGCTATTGATATCATCCGTATGCCCAGTGAGTATCAGTATCTCTCTGCCAGTGGCAGCGTCCCATAAACGAATAGTGTCGTCATCACTCACCGAGGCGAGTGTGTTTCCATCGGGGCTAAAGGATACACTATTGACATCATCCGTATGCCCAGTGAGTGTTTTCAGTTGCTGCCCCGTGTCAACGTCCCACAAACGGATCGTACCTTCCGAACTCCCGCCTGCGAGCGTATTTCCATCAGGGCTAAACGACACGCTCAAGACTTCACCTCGGCCCGCATGTCCAGTGAGTGTCAATATCTCTCTACCAGTAACAACGTCCCACAAACTAACGGTAGGCTCAAAAGGCAATAGGTCGTCAAGAAGAGAATATTGTGAAAATGGTATTTGCGAATAAGCCGCGTCAAAATGCCACAGCCGCACGATATCAGACTTATACACTGATGCGATCATCTTGCCATCAGGACTGAACGCTACGCTCTCAACATCACTCGTATACCCTATAAGAGTTTTTATCTCTCCACCGGTATCAACGTCCCACAGACGGATGATATCGTCCTCATTCGCGCTTGCGATCATTTGTCCGTCGGGGCTAAACATCACGCTCCTGACCCTATCCGTATGCCCAATGAGTGTTTTCAGTTGCTGCCCTGTGCCAACATCCCACAGACGGATCGTGTCGTCCTCACTCGCGCTTGCGATCGTTTGTCCGTCGGGGCTAAACGATACGCTATTGACCGCACTTGTATGCCCAGTGAGTGTTTTCAGTTGCTGCTCTATGTCAACGTCCCACAGATGGATCGTGTCGTCATCCCAATCCCCTATGCTTGCGATTGTCTGTCCATCAGGACTAAACGACACGCTCCTGACCCTATCTGCATGCCAGATGAGTGTTGTTTTCAGGTTCCGCCCTGTAGTAACATCCCACAGACGGATGGTACCGTCCTCACTCGCGCTTGCGATTGTCTGTCCATCGGGGCTAAACGATATGCTATTGACATCACCCGTATGCCCAGTGAGTGTTTTCAGTTGTTGCTCTATGTCAACATCCCACAGACGGATCGTGTCGTCATCCCAATCCCCTATGCTTGCGATTGTCTGTCCATCGGGGCTAAACGCCATGCTACTGACCTTATTCGTATGCCCTGTCAGCAGCGACACCTCTTCACCACTCTCGGCATCGTAGAGCCAAATTCCGATACTACTCGCTACTGCCAGCGTGGCACCATCTGGTGAATACTTAATCTCATGTGTGCTTCCTTTCCCGAGTCGTGCTTTAGCCCCTTCAGGTAAAGGCCATTGCGGCGAATCCTGGACACAACCGATATTTGTGAAGGAAAGTGTCATAAACAGGGTTATTAAGATTGGGTAGAAGCGGTTTTTCATCATATTACTTTTGAATCGCGGATGATCGCGGATTAGTTGAAGTGTAGACTTTTCTCATACATCCGTCTAAAACGCCTATTTCGCAAATTCGGTTAACTAATGCGGGATACCCAAGTGATGCATCCGGCGGTGGATTGCCTCTCGTGCCTCTTGGAACGGACGAGAGAGGAATTCCAGATGGTCATCCTCGCCGTGGTGGTGTGTCACAGTGCCGTGTTCATGATGGCGTGCTGTCTGCTGAATATAGGACAATCCACCTTCAATCAAGGTCAGCATATAGTTTGCTGTTTCTGGGTCAAACATCCACCATTCACCGCCAACAGCAATATAGACCGGCGAGGTATGCGCAATGATACCGCGTCCCCATCCGTCGTGGTGTGGAACCGCTTGGGCGTAGTTAGGTCCACCGCATCGCGCCGCAATCCAGGAGTGTTTGTCCACTTTCAGATTCGCTTTCAGGCGTAGATGCGCTTTGCCATCTTTCTCCTCAGTGGAAGCGACGACCTGCCCTGCCTGAATAATCTGCAAGGTATGGATCGGGAAGATAGAATCCGCGGCGGCTTCCACTTCCACAGTGCCGCCGTTACCGGGTAGGTTAATCGTGCTACCGATGGGTTGTCCATCAACAGTAAGCCGTATCATGGGACCGCCGCTGAGGAAAGTGTTTCCGGCACTCATGTATTTGCACCAGTTATCGTAATTGAATTCTTCGTTGTCAGGGATGTGAACGTAGGTGCGATAAACACCTACCGGGACATCGCTACTCATTTTATCCGTGCCACCGACGAGCGGCAGTTTATACCCACAGTTGAGATAACGATAGTACTCAAGGTGCCCATACATGGCATTGGTGAGGTATTCGACGGCATCTACACGTCCAGTAGCGATGAGTGTTGCTGGTTCGCAATTTGGGTTCGGAATGTGCGGTAAGACGACGGTGCCACCCTGCGCGTGACATGCATCCGCCCAGTGCGAGAGTGTGACTTCCATGTTCCCACCGAGTTCGGCTTCTCCGGGACCATCTGAACACCACGGTGCGACCTGTTCTTTTAAACCGAGGAGCGTGAGATGCCCGAGAAGGTGCTGACGGTTTTCCTGCGTCGCATAGACAATGCTTCGTCCATCGGCGGAGGTCGTAGGTCTTCCGATAAATTCCTCTGTATTCGTGAAGAGATGCCCCCATTGCGAGAGGAGAAGATTCACAACGCCGAGGTCTTCGCCTTGCGCTTCGGTATGCGCGCCCTGCGTAGAAAGAAAATGGACGTGTGTATCGCCGCTGAAATAGCGTTCGGCGTTCATATTGCACCACCGCTTTAAGCGGAGCGTCAACTCACGTTGCCCCGGTTTTATGTTGACGGTGGTTCGCAAAGGCGTGTATTCAAAACCGCGGGCGACATCAACAATAACGTCTCCGCGAGGCAGCCATCCTTGACACGTGCCGTCAATGTAGGCGTAGCTAATCTGTCCGAGTCGTACATCACCGCCAACATCGACGTGCCATGTGCCCATGTTTGAGTTGACGTGTGCGTGGTGTCCATGTGGTGCGTAAGGCACGCCGTGTGGGGAACGGAAGTGGACGCGACACGGCACGGGTTCGCCTGTGTCTTCATCAATCACGGTGGTATGCACCCAGTTCCTGCCAGAGTCGATAACCTCTACCTTGACGCGTTCGTTGGGTTGAACGACACCCTTTTCTTCTACTTCTCCCCAATTGACCGTGCCGAGTGTCTCACCTTGGTTCTTAACTTCAACACTGGCGGAGGGAGTCGCGGACACTTCAACATAGGCAGGGCTGCTTTTGTTGTTTTGGGATTCGCCCCAGCCTTTGAAATCATCGTTGATAAAGGCATCCGGGGCGTTCTCCGGTAACGGATACGGATAAGTCGCAACGCCCCGGTCAACATTGACTTCCATATCAAACGGTTTGTCGGCATCATCAGACTGAGGAAGCGTGATCTTGACTTCGCGGCGGGGACGACGCGGTATCGGGTCTTCGTCGAGAGAACCGAGCGTGATTGCCGCAATAATAAAACGCCGTTCCTGCGGTTGGATTTCAATTGAGGCGACCTCAACGCCGTCCCTCGGATTCTTCCAGATCCACAGATAGTAGTCGCGCGGTGTTCCTTGGCTCACCTCGGTTTGCCGGTTGCCCGCGGATCCCCAAGGTCCCTCGTGCCGAGATGCCAAACTTTCCTGCCGGTCAGGTATCGCAAGGAACGTCTGTTGTCCCCATCCCTGTGGCACACTGCCAATCTCAAAGCGTTCGCGAATCGGTACACTCTCGGTTTCACCATCGGTATAATGGAAAACATAATTGGCAATGAGCCTACCGATCGGTTCGCCTTCAGGGATGCGCGACTCAAGCAGCCGATGCACAAAAATCACCCGCTTCGGACTTGCACTGACAGAGACTTGAATGGGGTCGGTGTTAACACCTTCGCCGAATCCTAAGAAACAGGTTGCCCCTTCAGCAATTTCAAAAGGAAGCCCGTGGAATGTCTGTGCCCCGACACTTGGCGTTGCGTTCTCGCCGATAATCTCTGTACCGACATTGCACAAAGCAGAAAGTGAAATAGGTTGGTAGTCTTGCATAATGCACCTCAATTTTGGCCATCAGCGGTCAGCCATCGGCTGTCAGTAAGAACCGTTCGTGGCGGCCAAAACGATAGCAACAGCCACACGTCCTGCTGAAAGCCGATGGCTAATGGCTATTTAGAGTGGGAAATCGACTGACTCTCCCTGTTCAGAGGAGATGTAGAATGCCTGCATTAACTCCGTGAGGTTACGTCCATCTTGGATCGTAATCGTCATCGGTTCGTCGCGAAGGATCGCGTTGATCCACTGTTGCATCGGTTCGGGAGGTGCAGCTGGTGCGTTGGCGATGTATTCTGCCTTTTCTTCATCAGAGAGTTTTCGGGTTTCAAAATGCATTTCGCCGTGCCCTGCAGCAAACGAACCTTCTGTGCCGTAAATCTCAAGCATATTTGGACCGGAGCGGTGCGTCCACGCAACATCAATCACACCGAGTGCTTTGTTGGCGAATTCAACAACCGAAACGCTGTTGTCGTCGATCGGGAAATTGCCTGTAAAGTTGTTAATTTTGGCGATAGCACTCTTAGGTTCACCCATTAACCATCGGATAACATCAACGCGGTGACACCCTAAATCGAAAAGTGCGCCGCCACCGGCACGTACTGGATCTGCGAACCATGCGCTCGTGCCGCTGAACCAACTGTCCAGTGCAGCGGAATGTGCAATCCGTCCTCTACCGAATGTGATGTCACCGAGGAGTCCGTCGTCGATTGCCTTTTTCGCAAACAGGATTTCGGGGTTCGCGCGAGAAGGCAGCGAAATCATGAACTTTACACCGGCTTTCTCAACGGCTTCAATAATCGGATCGCACTCCGCGACGGTAATCGCGAGTGCTTTCTCGGTGAAGATGTGTTTACCGGCTTCAGCTGCGGCGATCATTACCCGCGGATGGTCGGATGTGATTGCGTCAACAGCGACTGCGTCTATGTCGTCGCGGCTGAGCATCTCATCAAGATCGGTGTAGAATGGAACCTCGTATTGTTCCGCTGCACTTCTACCGCCGTATTCTTCTTCGTCCCAGACAGCGACAAGTTCAGTTTCAGGGTTTTCGTGGATTCTTCGGGCGTAGCCACCAGCGTGGACATGCGCCATACTAATCTTACCCACTCTAATCATTTATTAATTCTCCTTTTGTTATATAATTCTTCCAACAGAGGATCGGGTTGCGAGATGGTTCCAGCCACGAAGCACCAGTTTGACATTGGTGTGTCGGTTTTCACCTTCAATTTCATCGTCACCAGCGAGCATCTGAACGAGTACACTTTTTCGGGTTTTGTTGGAATGGTTCGGCATCGAACCGTGGAGCGTGAAGTAACTAAAGAAAAGCACGTCTCCGGGTTCCGCCTCCAAAACGGTTGCGTTCTCAATCGGGTATCGGTCCGTAACTTCAGCGTTTTTCCCACTGCCCATCATGCCATCTGTGCGTCCGAGCTGCTTGTGGGAACCGGGATAGACGCGTACACACCCCATTTCATCGGTAGCCTCCGAGACGTAGATAATCGCGGCTATCATGCTGTCTTTGACAGACGGAAAATATTGCCAATCTTGGTGCATCGGGAAGGGCGCGCCTGTTTCCGGTGGCTTACAGAAGAGTTTGGAATGGTGGAGCATAATATCCGGTCCGAGGATGGCTTCTGTGGCATCAAGAAACTTCTCCTGCAAGAACGCCTGCATCCAGACCCCAGAGAAACTCTGGATATTGTGGGTATGGATGATAACAGATTCGCCACCGTCAAGGGCATCCATCAATCTGCCACCCCACCGTGCGTTGACATTCTCATCGCTTTTGAGGAGCTGGTCCACGACCCGATCAAAGTCGCTTTCCATCGCCTGAATTTCTTCGGCGGCGTAGACCCCTTTGGCGAAATAGTATCCGTTTTCCTGAAAGAATTGTCCTATATCTGACATTACGGTTTTGTAACCTCCAAGTAGAATTCGTAAAACCAATTTGATGAGAGGGAATCTGCGGTATCGGCTTCAGCATTCTCATTGCGCAATTCGTTAAATTTCTTGAACGCAGTAAATTGTCCATCTTTCAGTATTCCCACAAACGTCCCGTCTTGTGAACCCGTATCGCACAACC
This sequence comes from Candidatus Poribacteria bacterium, assembly GCA_026706025.1. Classification (NCBI taxonomy): domain Bacteria; phylum Candidatus Poribacteria; species Candidatus Poribacteria bacterium. The sequence goes on along the minus strand of JAPOZO010000030.1, from coordinate 47,815 downwards.
GATGAACATCTTCAAGACGATTGGTAGCAATTACGACGGTCTTGCCCATCGCTTGGAGTTCACCGATCAATTCTAACATCTCGACCTGTCCGCCGGGATCAAGAGGGGCGAGCGGTTCGTCGAGCAGCCACAGTTGCGGTTCATGAAGAAAAGTTTTGGCAAATAAGAGGCGTTGCCGCTCCCCAGTTGACAGCACCTCAATTTTGATGTCGCGCAGGTGTTGGATGTCCATTAATTCAAGTACAGCATCAATTGCTGAGGCACGTTCGCGTTTCTCTAATTTGTATGCAGCTGCGAAAAAATTGAGATAATCTACGACAGGTAACTCAGGGTATCCTTGAAATGCTACCGGTATATATCCGATCAACGGACGGACCTGTTTTGTATTTGCAAGCGCATCAACACCATCAATAGAAACGCTACCCGATGTCGGCTCAACTAAAGTTGCCAAGATGTTGAGCAGAAGCGTTTTACCTGCGCCGTTTCTGCCGAGCAGAATGAGACACCCACCGGCTGGCACCTGAAACGTAAGTTCCATGAGAAACGGCTTTTTTCCAAAAGACTTGCACAGGTTTTGGACATCAAACATTAGCTTAACTCAGATCCACCTTGACGGGTTTACCGAGTTCGGCAGACTGCCAAGCGGCTTCAGTTAATTGGATGACACGTAACCCGTTTTCGACACCGATCGGGTTCTCCGTCCGTTCACCGCGAATCAGCTCGATGAAGGCAACATCCTTGTTCCCTGATGCCGGCAGTTCAGATGCGTCAACAGGTTCTGGCGATCCTGACTGTTCCTGACGAAGGAGTTTGCCTTCGCGAAGGTGAAGCGCGCCTTCCTCTAACCAGATAGAAAATGCTTCTTGCACGCCACCGTAGGCATGTCCGACAATGCTGATATTGCACAAGGCACCCGTATCAAACTTGATTGACATTGCCGTGAGGACATCCACTTCAATGTCTAAGTTATCTATCATCGCGAAGACGGTATCCGGACTCGCTTCCAGCACCCAGAGCAAGATGTCAATAAGATGGCTGCCAGAGTCGTTCAGTTGACCGCCACCACCGAGGAATGGGTCTTGTCGCCATTTTCCCTGCTGATTGCGATACCAATTCTGCGATTGATGTGCGGAGACGAAGTTGACAGGTCCAAGTTCACCACTCTGGACAACTTTGCGGCAGTATTGGTAGGTAGGACTTAGATGGCGTTGGTAGCCGATCATCAGGTGCAAGCCGGTTTCTTCCACCTTCGCCATCACCTGCTTAGCATGATCCACCGTGCAAACCATCGGCTTCTCGGTATGAACATGGCATCCGGCATCAAGGGCATCCATGATATGTTGGAAATGTAGACCGTGCGGCGAACTAATGACGACAGCGTCGGGTTTGGCAGCGGCTAACATCTCAACATGGTCGGCGTAGGTCGGTACCGAATCGTCTAAACCGACAGTCTCTTTGAACGCATTGAGTGAACCCGCGCTCGGATCTGCAAGCGCAACAATCTCCACGTCTTCGACGCTTGAGACGCTGCGTCCGTGTCCACGTGCATTGCCACCGCATCCTATGAACGCAAAGTTTAATTTCTCTTTTGCCATATTTACTCCCAACTGTGTTTTGGTTGACGTTTGTTTAAATACCTTGAAATAAAAAAGCTTAATATACCACTGATGATTGCTCCGAAAAGCGCGCCCTCAATCGTTTTTCCATATTTCTTGAAAAAACTTTTTCTCGATATGCCGTGTTTAAGCGCAAGTACATTCCCTTTCGCAACTGTCTCGTAAACAACGAACATGCCTTCTTTAATCACAGTGACACTGCTTTGCCTAATCTTAACAGCTACTTCAGTACGGACACTTGCGTCCTCCTCATACCCATCTTTATCAAGGAAAATGCTGTAGTGCTCTGGAAGCAAGCCAAACTCATATTCGCCATCCGCATTGGAATAAGCAACTTTAGGGTGTTTCAAGTTGCTACCCCTAATCCGGACTTCGACATCGCTTACTGGCGTTTGTTGGAAGTCGATCTCAAAAATCTTACCACGAATCACCCATTTTGTTTCTGTCTCGTGTGGAGGTAAAACGTTGATGTCCGCGGTCCCATTAGAGATAGGAAATTCTACAGCAGCAGTCACCATCCGATTTTCTTCGACAGGTATTGGAAAAGTAGTATGATAACTGTCCTTACGAACGGTAACGAAGTAGTGCCCTGATGGTAAATTGTCGTGCCGATACTCTCCGCTCGCGTCTGTGATTCGGATATTATTTGTTGGGAAGCTGCCTTTGCCACGAATTTGCGAAATTGTAACTTTAGCATTTTCAATCGGAACAGATTGCGGAGATGGTGTTGTAACTTGTAATTGAAGCGTGCCGCCTTGCTGTTCTTCAGATCTGAACAAATTCCGGAATTTGGTAAATATATCCTCTTGTTTGTTCATTGTAAGTGGAACAGAATGAACACCACCGCTTGTGACCACCAAAGGCTTTCCCATTCGACTCTGGTATCCAGACTTGTGGATATTAATCAGATAATCATCCGCGGGTATATCTGTGTATACGAATACACCTGTTTCGGCAGTCGTTGTTTCAAAAATATGCCCTTCTCCGTTGTCAATCTGAACACGCACACCAGCAATAGGCAGCTGCGCGGGAGTTGTATCTATAATATATCCACGGACAATGCCTTTTTCATCCAGTGTGTCTGATTCCTGCGCGGTGGCTCCAGCGATATACAGAGCTATACACACAACTAAAATGAGGGTCCCCCTAAAATGTACCATAGGTGTCAATTTAGCGATTTTTTGCAGCACTTTAGCATACATAATATAAACATGCCACCCTTACAGGGTTGAATACTTCTTTCAAACGTCCTTCTATAAACATAACCTCCCTACGGGACTGAAGAGGGTTTTGAAGTCTTCAAGGTTTCCGCGTCGTATCCGGTTCGGTTAGGAATGCAGATCGCATTTGGGGTGTTTTTGTTTGGGTATTTCTGCGTATTGCAAACGCTAAAATCCAATGCGAAGAAAGTGTTTCTTCGCGTACGCCGCAAAACCGAACCTACCGGACCTGGGTCTGAGACGGTTGTTGTTTCTAAAATTGACACTTATGAGGGTCCCCTAAAATGCCCCATCTTTTTTCTTTTTTAAATCCCCCAGTCAACCTATCATCGGTAAGGACGCTTTGAAAGCGCGTCCATTTAGCAATTCTATTTTTTCCGCATTCCATGTGTGAGTTTAAAGGTGCTTCCGTCGGCAACCACGGCATAACTGACAAACATACCTTCTTCAGTAACCCCCAGAGCATGGTTTCCATTGTTCGTAACAATTAGGGGCATCCCTTCTTTCTCAATATATCCGTCTTTATGGAGGCTAATGAGATAGCGACCTGCTGACAAACCCCGACACTCGTATTCACCATCGGCATTGGATGTGTCACTAAACACAATCCGGTTTGCGTCCTCAATCACAACCTTAACATTACTCAACAAAGTATAAGAAGGCACCATTTCAAAAATCCTGCCGTGGATAACATTTTTTGCATCTGCCCACTCCGATTCCTGTGCTTGTGGAACATTGGCATCCGTGTTTTTATCGGGAATTGGGAGGAATATACGGGCATCGGTAATTCTGCCCGCCTGAACAGTCATTGGGCAAACAAGAGAATAATCATTTTTGATGAGCGTTACGATGTAGGTTCCCGGAGACAATTTGTCACTTTGAAATAGTCCGTGTGCGCCGGAAATACCAGTCACTACTGGTGAATCAACGCCAACAGTTCCGGTAATTATAATCTCAAGCCCCTCCATTGGCCCTCCGGATTTAGTGCGATTGTAAGCCCAGAACCGAAGGACACCGCCCCCGTTGCTGTTACCGTTGGGGTTCTTGGATATGTTCATCGTTAGTGGGACATAATGCCGTCCATCATCAATAACTGAAACAGGTTTTCCTACACGGTCTTCGTATCCGGGCTTATAGATGTTGACAACGTACTGACCTGCGGGTAAACCTGCACGTTCAAAATGTCCGTCTTTATCAGAGTGCGTTTCAAACTCTGCACCGTCTGCGTTTACACATACAACCCGAACCCCGCCCAGGTAATTTTCACGAAGTGTTGTGTCTTGAATATCCCCTATGATTGTACCGCCCTTTGACGTATCTTGATCTTCCGGCACAGCGATCCCCGTATACAGGATCGCGAATGCCATTAAAACGAAAGCCAACCTGAAATGTGCCATTTGTTGAACCTCTTTTGGGTTTACGGAGTTATATAATGTGTAACCTATCACAAACTATGGCAAAACGCAAGCGTTAATTTTTGACGCGAGATGCGGATATGCCGGACCGCATCTGATAAAAATTGTTCAAAAAATGAACACCATAGCACAAATTATGACGAAAATGGGTTGAAATTCACCAATTTCAAGCAAAATTTTGGGTGGCATGCAATTTGCATATTATAACATTGATAGAGGTTGGTTGTAGATGGCATAGGATGCCGAGGACACAGAAAAGTAAATTCCGTAGGAGAAAACTACTATGCAAAAATCGCTTTATTTTTTTATTATTCTAAACTTAATGCTATTCACAATTTGGATGCCATCTACGGTCGCGAGAAAACATGCTGATAAAAAAGCCGACAAAAAAATTGTGGACGAGGAGAAAGTTGTGGAGGTGCCGGAGGTGACGGTAACAGCCATACGTGCTGAGAAAGAGCCTTTCAAAACCCCTAACGCCATTACAGTTCTGGATTTAAAACAATTGGAACGGTCCAACGTAGAACACGCGCCGAACCTACTTCGTGATTCTGTCGGCGTAATCGCTCAGGAGACGACAGTCGGACAAGGTTCACCGATGCTCCGAAGCTTAACCGGTTACCAGACGTTGATACAGGTTGATTGGGTCCGTCTCAATAATTCGACATTTCGCTCAGGACCAAACCAATACACAGCAACCATCGCACCAGAAATGTTAGAACGCGCTGAAGTATTACTCGGTTCAAGTTCTATGCTATATGGTAGTGGTGCAATGGGAGGTGTTGTTAGTTTCTTTACAAAAGCAGTACCGATCAATCCATCGCAAGAAACTTTGGCTATACATCCACGACTGCTTGCTCGCTACTCAACTGCCACACAGGAAAAACTCGGTCGGTTAGAGGTAACAGGGAACCGAGGTCGATTCGGATTCATCGTTGGTGGCGGCGTGCGAGACTACGGTGACGTAAATCCCGGAAGTGGATATGACCTCCACTACAAGAATCGGAAGTATGAAATAGTGGACGATATGCCGAGTGGGGTGAAGCTCTATGATTATGATGAGGTGCGTGAACTACCAAAGGATAATATTCCTGACAGATGGCTTATTGACACTGAAGGTCCGTTAGGTTGGAGTGCCTTTAACACCGATGCAAAATTTGGGTATCAACTTAACGACACAAGCACTATCAACATTGCTTACCAGATGTGGCGGCAGCCGCAAACACCGCGGTATGATAAGATCGCACCGCAGGAGTTTGCCGAGTTCTTTTTTGAACCGCAAGATCGTGACCTCGCTTATGCCAACTATATAGTTAATCCAGTAGAAGCGAACATTGACACGTTCCGAGTGACAGCCTCTTATCATCGTCAAAAAGAGGGACGAAACGAGGTGGTACGCGGTGCAACAGCTCGACGGCAGCGATACGATACTGTTAACACCCTCGGTTTGAGTACGCAAACGGTCAGTTCGATCCTTCCGCGTCAACGTTTGGTCGGTGGTGCTGAATTCTACCTTGATACGATACAGAGCCGTACCGTCAAAACTGATGCGGGCAAAGAAGATATTGACGAAGAAAAGGGACGCTTTATTAGCGGATCTCAGTTTTGGGATGCAAGCCTGTATCTTCAAGATGAAATTCAGGTTCATGAGCGGGTAGAACTCATACTGGGTGGACGCGCGACGTTTTATCAAACCAATGCAGACCTCTCCGTCCGAGATCCGGCTTTTGACGAGTTCAATGTATTCGACAGCAGTTTAACAGGAAGTGCCGGGGTGGTCGTCGGTTTGACGGAGTACTTGAATGTCGTCGGCAATTTTGGCACAGCCTTCCGTGCGCCTTCGTTGAACGATACAACGGCGGTGGAAGTCACCAATGAGGGTGTCACGGCACCGAGTCCGGACCTGAGACCTGAGACTTCATGGACAGTTGAAGGTGGTCTCAAGGCACAACATTCCTACTTCCGTGGTGCCTTAACACTGTTCTACAGTCGAGTTAGTGGTTTAGTTGCGCGCAAATCTGTTCAAGAAGCGTATCAAGGGAAAACGCTACCGCAACTCCACCAAGACCTAATCAAGGAATACGATGGTATTGATGTCCTCGTGTTTGATAACGTTGATGAGGCACAATATCAGGGGGTTGAAGTCGCCGGACGCATCCCAATTCTCCCCGCTTGGTCGGTTTTTGGTAATGCAGCACTCCTACGTGGCGAAGTCCTCAAGATTGGTGGCAAAGCACCCGATCCGGAGAAACCGTGGGAAGCACGTACTCGAAGAGAACCGCCGTTGAACGGTATTGTCGGTATCCAGTGGGAACCGTTGAACACCCAGTTTTGGGGAACGTTCTATGTACGGGGTGCAGCGGAACAGCGGCGACTAAACCGGAGCGACATCCGCGACCCGCGGATACAAGGAAAGACACGCGATCCGGCGGAAGTTGAATTTGACGCTAATGGCAATGCTATAGATGCCGGTACACCGGGATGGTGGACGCTCAATATTCGTGGCGGGGTCAAACTCTTTGAATCCACACGTTTGACATTAGCACTTGAAAACCTGCTCAACCAGCGGTATCGTCCGCACGGTTCCGGCGTAAACGCGCCCGGCTTTAATGTGAGTGTGAGTTTGGACAATCGGTTTTAATAGTTTTCAGTTATCGGTTATCAGTTTTCAGTTAAGAGGACTCTGTAACAATTTACCCCTCCGTGGTGCCCTCCAAGTTTGGTATGATTGTCGCTAATCATCTCTTAACTAATAATCGGCCTCTGATGCGTGATAACCCTTTATAATACATCAAATTTCTTCTTGATAAATTCGACCACAATTGCTGGCACCATCTCTTGTAACTTCTTCTCGCTTAACTTTTGCTGTGCCATCTGGACGACCTCCATCACGAGCGTTGAACTAATGTGCGCATATTGTGTATTTGCCATCATAAAGACGGTATCAATGTCTGGTGCGATCTGCTGATTCATCCGTGCCATCTTGAATTCCCATTCAAAATCGGAGATTTCGCGGAGTCCTCGGATGATAGCACACGCGCCACGTGTTTGTGCATAATGTACCGTCAACCCGGTATAACCATCAATTGTGGCTTGCGGATACGGTTCAATGACGGTTTTAAGCATCTCAGTGCGCTCCTCAAGCGTAAAACGCGCTGGTTTTTCTGGATTTACACCAATAGCAACGATGAGTTGGTCAAAGACATCAAGGTTGCAAATACGGTCAATGAGGTCAGCGTGTCCGTTGGTGACAGGGTCGAAACTGGCGGGGAAGATAGCGATTTTTTTCGGCATTATGATTTCCTTTCTGATGAAACTAAGGCTCTTCAGACAGTTGTGCTGAATCCTTGCTGAGGTCAAATTCTCTCCATACAATGTTTCCGTGCAGGTCCATCATCCAGAGTTCAATTTCCTTGACAGAAGTTTTTGGCAATTCAAATGTAACTGTAGCCTTTTCCGCTCCATTTAGCGATTGACAACTGTGCAGCTTGAAACCTTGTTTCGTGACGGGGTCGCGCCGGGTTGTTGGCACAATCAGTTGGACTTGATGAAGCCCATCTTCATCAGTAACCTCAAATTGGAGGGTGGGGGCATCAGAAGCATTGGAGAGTGAGAGCATCTCTATTGTGGCGCGTTTATCAAAAAAGGGTTGATTCGGATTAAAGAATCGGTTTTTATCCAACCATTCAGCAGCACATTTCGACAATTCATACCTTCCACTTGCGTAAGACATAATGCTGCGATTACGTCCACGAAAATCGTGTTGTAAACCAAAAGCGTGCCCGAGTTCATGGGCAATCGTATCCCACTCTAAATCGTTATGGGAAGCAGAAACGAAAGCACTCCCACCATGGAGTGATCTGTTCAGTTCATTGTCGTATGTAAAGGGTGTAACACCACCTACCCCAGATGTTGTGCTATCTTTGCCAAAAAATATACCACTTTTAATATCTACAGCAATGAGCAGGATGTTTTTTGAGCGATCAAAATGTTTGGTGACCTCTGTTCTGATCTTTTTAATAGTATCTTCGTGATAATAATCGTCAGGACGTTGTGCTTTGAGGAGATATACCTTTGCTTTACGATGGGCATCAGTCTCAAAAGTAAAGGTTTTTCTCTCAAACCCATGGCTTTTCATCTGAATGGCGTAAAAACGTTGGGCTTGTCTTATCAGTCTATCCAATTTGACAATGATGCTGCGCTGCGGTGGACGCTCCTTGGAAAGAAAGTAGATCAGTCGAACGACATCGTGTTGGGTGGTGTCAATCCTTGTTAATTGCTGTGCTGAAACATTCCACAAACGAAGCGTCTCATCTTTACCACCACTGGCAAGCATATTCCCATTTGGTGAAAAATCAATAGATCTGATTGCGCCTGTAGTACTTTCAAGCGAAACAATTCGCGCACCACTCGTAGCGGAACGGAGGATCACTCCTCTGAGATTAGGGGTCGAGTACATTTTGCCATCAGGAGAAAAATCGACATCTACGCCTATCCCTTCGCCAATTATCTTGCCGTGAAGTTGCCACTCTGGTAAACGCCATAGCGTATGGCTATATAATCCAGTACTCGCGAGAAAGCGACCGTCAGCAGAAAATCGAACAGATCGGATTTCATCGGAATTTGCTTTCACGGATCGGACAAGTTTCTTATGCTGTATATCCCAAACTTTGAGTCTGCCATTTTCATCTCCGCACGCGAGCCACTTCCCATCGGGTGAGAAGTTAACCGTCCAAAGTAGCACCGATTTATCGTGTGGGAACGTCTCAACCTCCGCTATCTCCTTTGGATTACGAATGTCCCAGAGTTTCAAGTGCCTACCGGCAGTCGCCAAATAGTACCCATCCGACGAAATAGCGACTGCTATGGCGGGAGTCTCAAGGGAATTGATTTTCGTTGCCGAAAGCACATCCCATAATATAACCCGACTATAAAAGAAACCCGCACTCGCGAGCAATTTCCCATCAGGTGAGAAAGCAATTGATTTAACCGGACCAATGTGCCCCCTGAGAATTGCTTGAGGTGCTACAGTGTTGGCGAAGTGCCACAACTTTATTGTGTTATTATCGTCGGCACCCGCGACAAGCGAGGCATCCACAGGCGAAAAAGCGACATCGTAAATCCGAGCTTCGTGGTTGAACTCGGCAATCGGCGTGAGTTTTTCTGGTGGTTGCGCAAATTTTTGGTTCGATGGGTCGATTTTCCAAAAGATATAGAGACCGATGAGACCAGAGACAAGAAGCGTGATTAACACATAGAAAGGTAAAAGTTTTTTGGAACGCAATTCATTTTCCTTTTAGCATTAGAAATAATGAAATAGCAGATGTTAGCGATTATCTCATAATAGTATTTTATTTTATGAAATCCTCGGTGCTCGTTATACAATCTGTTTATGATATGATTTTTGAAGCTAAAGGTTTTCTGGTGATTCCGATGTCTCGTCCTTAATTTGGAATTTTCTTGACGCAATGTTACCAAATATATCAATCATCCGAAGTTCAACATCTTTGACAGCGGCATCAGTTATCCTAAATTCAACCATAGCCCTCTTTTTACCGTTTAACAGATGACATCCTTCATGAAACTCCCTTTGCCATGTCATATATCGATTCTGAACTTGTCTTGATACAAACAGTTGTGCTTGATATATCCCATCTTCATCTGCAATCTCAAATTGAAAACGTCGCGAATTTTTTACATCCGGTTCGGACACACTCATTTCAATTTCGGGGCATCTATTAAAGAAGGGTTGGTTTGGGTTAAAGAAACGACTCTTATCCAACCACTCGGCTTCACATTTGGACAATTTTTCCCTGTCTATTTCCCAAGGCATCATACTGTTTACACGGGACAAGAAACGTTTCAAAGCGTCTGGCTCATATACAAAATCATCATAGGACAAACCGAATGCCTCCCTAAGTGTATACGCGATAGTTTTCCAATTGAAAACTTTAGCGGCATAAAATATAAGTTTACCATGAAAGGCACCTTCAATTCCGTCCATCCAGATATTGTCTTTAACACGGTCCACATTATTTTTTGGGTATGCAAATGTCTGGTTATGACCGGCATCGATTATTTTCGGTCCCCAAGCAATAGATCCTGAGAGGTCCTCTGCTACTGCGAGCCAGATACCGTTTGACATATCATAATGTATAATTTGTCCCTCTTTAAGAAAATAAATCTTTACCCTGCCATTTTCATCCGTTTCAAACCCAAAAGTTTTTCTACCGAATCCGTGGCGTTCCATCTCTTTGGCATAGAAGTCTTGAACCTTTCTTATTGATTTGTCCAGTTTCTTCGAGATACCTATCCGTGGTTCTTTATCCTTTGGCAGGAGGTAAACTATCCGTATAACATCAGCAGGCGCAGTGGTATATGTTAATTGCTGCGGTGTAAATTCCCACAACCGGAGAATACCCTCTTCACCAGCAGTCGCGAGCATTTTTCCATCGGGTGAGAAGGCAACATCCCGCGCCTTGGTCGGTAGTGAGGTAATCGTTGCTCCACTTGCAGTTGACCAGATTTCTACTCCTCTACGAGAAAGAAACCCAAGATATGTATTTGCCCGGGCACACATTTTCCCATCAGGCGAAATGGTAAAATTTTCAATATATCCATTTTGCACCTCGTTGTGGCGTTGCCACTCAGGTAATGACCACATAATGTAGCGCATAGCGGTGTTCCCTTTATAGCGGATACCGTCACGCATGTAACCCTCAGGGCCGCTACATACCAAGAATCTGTTGTTTGGTGAAAACTTGAGAATCTCCATCTCTGCAAAAGTCGTTTTCAATGTTTTTACATGTTGTTTCGTCTGTAGATTCCAAACGTTCACCGTTCCGTTCGCGTATCCAATAACAATCAATTTTCCATCTGGTGAAATGTCTACTGTACATGTATAACTATTGACTCTTTTTGCTTCATCGAAGGGTAGGGTAGCCACCTCAATGATTTTCTTTGGATTCCGAATATTCCAGAGTTTCACTTCCTTTCCATACTTATAGGATGTCGCCAATTGATCTCCATCTGGCGAAAAGGCAAAAGATCCAAAATTGCCCTTAATAGTGTTAACTTTGTTTCCTGAGGCGACATCCCACAAAATGAGTTCCTCACCATTGCCTGCACTCGCCAGCAATTCTCCATTTGGAGAAAAAGCAATGAATGTATAATTTGCGGGGTGATTGAGGATCCTCAATGGAAGGTCTGTGTTATTTATGTTCCACAACTTTATGATTCCATGAATACCTGCACTTGCGACAAGAGAAGCATCGACTGGTGAAAATACCACAGAGTTAATAGGACTGGGCCCGTGGTTAAACTTAGCAAGGAGCGCAGGCTTTTCGGGAAGTTTCGCGAACTCCTGCGGGCCCAAAGCTTGATACTGTGGACGCACCTTAAAAAATACTACGCCGCCAACAACTATAGCCAAAATCACGAACAACAGGAACAATCTTTTACTTTTCATTTAGCCCTCCTACACCCCAAAGCCGGACAATGCCATCAATGCCTCCACTGACAAGTGTGCTACCGTCCTGTGAGAATTTCACTACGTCTAAAAATCTGCCACCGTTCAGTAAGGCGATAGGGGTACCACTTTCAGTTGAGTAGAGGGTTACTGTCCTACTCTCTGCAACTGCGTACATCTTACCATCAGGTGAAAATGCCAGATCTTTGAAGAACTGAACTGGTTCACCGACACCGGTGCCGATTTGTGTCCCATCATCAAGTAAAAAAAATATCGGTTCGCCAGCGGTTTGCGCGCGGACATTGCAGTGGATATACCACCCTGGAAGTGTCCATATCGTGTATCCGTACGAACCTACACTCGCAAAAAAACGGTTGTCCGGAGAGAATTTAATGGATTGGATATCGGTGTAATCCGTTTTGGGTTTAATTTCGACACCTTTCGGCAGTTCTCTTGGAAAAATTTTGACAAGTTGCCTGTGTTGTAGATCCCAGATTTTCACCACACCTTGCCCTATGTTATTAAACTTGTTCATGCTTCCACCAGCGGCGATCCACTTTCCATCTGATGAAAAGTCAACCAAATCATATCTCTCGTAGATTGTCTCATTGTGATGACGGGCTGACCGTGCCTCTTCATGTGACAGCGGCTGTCCGCCCATCTTTGGTGGTAATACGACTATCGGTTTTATCTCTTTGAGGTTGCGGATATCCCAGAGTTTGATGTCGTTAGAGGCAGTCGCGAGGAGGTGTCCGTTGGGTGAAAAAGCCGCTGTGCCATAGGGGATATCAAAAACATCAATTTTAGCACCTGAAGCTGCATCCCAAAACACAAGTGTGGAAGCATTTCTACTGATAAGCCGTTCACCCATCGCCGAAAACGCGATATAGTCAATCATGTTGAAACCCCGATCGTCTTTGCCGCGGTGGTCGATCAGCGTTAGGACTGGAGTTTTTGTGTTATTGCGATTCCATACTTTTATGCTGCTACCCTTATTGTCACGTGGATCCCACGCTTTTAGGACGCTACCCTCACCGTTGCTTGTAAAGGTGTCTGAAGTTATAGGACCCACACTCGCGATCAGATCTGAGTTGACAGGTGAAATTGCAACATCTCCAATCTGAGGGGATCTGTGATTAAACTCGGCACTCGGTGTCAGTTCTGGAATTCGTTGTTGCGCTAATTTCTGATCGGTGTTCCACCGATACCAGATGGAAAATCCCAAGATACCGAGAACAAAAACAGACGCGATGAACAGCAGTAACGGTTTTTTGAATTGCATATTAGGCTCGTTATTTTTTTCTGCTTATCTCTTTGAGATCAAACCTCCGATAGGTGATATTGCCGTGTACATCAATAATCCGAAGTTCAAGACGGTTCTCTCTCGGTTCTGGTAGGTTAAATTCAACAGTAACCTCTTTCTGGGCATCCAGAGACCGGTAGTCATGTAGCACAAAGGATTTTCCTCTCTGCTGCCTTTTCCAACTTCTCTTATTGTCTTCTGGGTTTTTGTCCCACTGGTACCCTGGCGGTGGCGTATCCGCAGTCGGAGGGATTAGCAACATTGCTTGATGGAGACCATCAACATCTTTGAGATGAAATCGGAGGTTTTTCAACTTAGAAGAATTGACCGAGAAAGGGACTATCTCAATTGCGGCGGGTTGATTAAAAAACAGTCGACCGGGATTAAAGTAGCGGCTTTTATCCAACCATTCAGCATTGCCTTCGGACAACCGCTTTTGGGCTTGACCGTAGGACATCAGGTAGCTGGCATCCCGAAAATCGTGTTTTAACCCAAAGGCGTGTCCGAGTTCATGGGCAATCGTTTCCCAATTGAACCCATCATCGCCGGACGCTGGCACAATAGCACCGCCTGCTCGTGCGCTCCATAAGCCTTTTTTATAGTCGAGTCCAACGGGTGTGAGACCACCTACGGCGATTACGCCTTCACGCTGAAGGTTAATTCTTTCACTACTGATATCCACAGCAATAAGATGGACATCTTTTGACGCATCAAATTTCTCATTAATTTCTTTTCTGATTTTTCCAGAGGTTCCCTTAAGGTAGTATTTATCAGTGTACTGACCTTCCACAAGATACACCTTCGCGCGCCCGTCCTCATTTTTCTCAAAAGTAAAGGTTTTTTTTCCGAATCCGTGGTGCGCCATCTGGTCGGCGTAAAACTGCTGCACCTCTTTTATCAACTTGTCCAACTTCTCGGTGATATCCGGCTGAGCGGCGCGGTCACTCGGCAGAAAATAGATTAACCGTACGACATCTTGGGAAACTGATTCCTGTAGGTTCAGATACTGCGAAGTATTCCAGACGCGCAAGACGCCATCACTCCAACCACTTGCGAGTGCGGTTCCATCTGCTGAGAAGTCAACAGCATTAGCCCAACAACGGGTGGGGCCTTCTATAAAGGCGATACGCTCACCACTCTCCAAATTCCAAAACTCTACATCTCCAATACCACCACTGACAAGTATCTTTGCATCCGGTGTAAAGGCAAGATCCTTGACAGGTGCTGTTGTGATTGTGGCGTGGAGATGCCAGTCCGGCAAGGTGTATAGTTCAATGTTTCCGTTATTGTCTGCCACGGCAAGCAATAGATTCTCCATGTTCGGCGAAAACTTGAGAGCCCGCGTCCACCTTGCATCTTGCTTTAGTGTTTTGATAACCTGTTGACTCTCAATATCCCAAATAGTCACGTCGCCACTGATTCGTTTCGCGATGGCCAATAACTTGCCATCGGGTGAAAAGGCAAGTTTCTCCACAGAGCCCCCACGCGACAAAACAACACCTGCTGTTACCGCTCTCGGCGTGCGAGCGTCCCACAACTTCACCCCGATACTATCATTTGCAATCCATCGTCCATCTGGCGAAAAGGCGATTTCATAAGCACCTGAACCAAAGTTACTGATAGATTTCTTCGTATCTATATGCCACAACCGACTCGCCCTCACGCCACTTGCAATAGCAAGGGATCCGCCATCCGGAGAAAAAGCGAAAGTATTACCACCGAGTACTTCCACAGGTTCGCTCGTCCCGTTTAAATTCCACAACTTTACTGTCCGTGCTGCACGACCCACCACAGATGAACTGGCAACAAGTGACGCATCCATAGGTGAAAATGCGACAGCGTCAATAGAACTACCGTGCTCTGACGTTGCGAGCAGCTCAGGTTTGTGTGGTGGCTCTGAGAATTTCTGACGAATTGCGCTTGGGATTTCAACTGTACGCGGTGTCAGTCGCGGGTGATCGATGTTCCACCGGCGCAATGAAAGTAGAACAAATATGCCGATGAGTACAGCAACTACGATAAGGGATCGAGATAAAACGCTTCTTCGTTCCATTTTAATTCCTTTAGAGATACCGAGGCAGTGGGTGTTTCTAACATTCCTTTCATTATATCACAAGACCTCTTATGGTGCAAATTAGAGAGGCAGTCAGCCGTCAGCAGTCGGCAGTTAGTGGAATCGCTCCTACAAGGAATCGGAACTATGGTGGAACTGAGTGATGCTGTTAATGCCAAAAAAAGTTTGCCTGCATTTTTGCAGGTGTGCTATAATAGCATATCATTTAGCAAGGAGGCTAACTCATGGGAAAAATCAACACACTTGTTTTTGCGGGTGGCGCAATTCACGATTGGAAAGGTTGTAGCGACGCAATCGTGAATGTGCTTTCACAGCGAGATGAATTTGAGATCACGAGAGTCGAGGAAGACCTTGACGCGCTTGTTTCACCGAACTTGGATCCGTATGATCTCATCGTTTTCTATTACACAATAGGCGAGATTTCGGACGCACAGAAGAACGGTTTGCTCAATCATATTGCTTCGGGTAAGGGATACGTCGGTATACATTCGGCGGCAGACTCGTTTCGCGGCTGCCCAGAATACCGTTCAATGGTAGGTGGCTATTTCGTTACACATCCACGTTACCGCGACTATCAGGTTAGCATTGTTGATAGTGAACACGAAATTACGGAAGGGCTCGACGAATTCGTCGTGACGGACGAGCAGTACATCCTCGATTATGATCCTCGGAATCATATACTGGCATCAGCCTTGTGGAAAGGTGCCGCAGCCCCCGTGGCATGGACAAAGAATTGGGGTGAAGGTAAAGTTTTCTACCTTGCACTCGGTCACGATGCCTCAGCATGTCAGCATGAGATGTTTGGGACGCTGTTGGAGCGCGGTGCCCTCTGGGCCGGCAGCAACGGCGGTGAATAGACGAATAGCCGTCAACAGTCGGCTTTCGGCAAAGAGGAACCTGTGGCAGCGGCAGAAATGTTAACTGCCACAGTCTACCTGCTGAACGCCATATATGCATTCGGCGTTGACTCAGATTTCTGACCGCTGACGGCTGATAGTCTCCGAAAGCCGAGAGCCATTATGAAACAAAAAATTACTGATATTCAGGCATCACCTGAATTGCCTTCACATCAACAACTCTTTCTCAACGGTGCTCCGTTTCTTGTGATTCATGCAGCCCTAATTGAAAAATTTGGGCTGCGTATCGGTTTAGAGATTGACCCCGAAGCCATCGAAAAGATAATTGCAGCGGATGAAGTGATGCGCGCGAAGAACCATGCGCTAAGGTTGCTCCGTGAAGCGAAAGATAATACCACAGCGGATGAACAAGAAACCCCGCGCCCCACACTTAAGCCGAAAATATATACCAAAAGTGAAATGAAACGGCACCTCGAACGGGAAGGTTTTTCGGCAACCGCGATTGAAACATCTATTACGGAATTGATTCGTTCAGGGCATATTCGCGACCGGAAGTACGCAGAGAATTGGATAGCCCGCAGACAAAAATCAAATCCGCGAGGGAAAACGCTGCTCAAGCACGAATTGGTTGACAAAGGTATAGACAAAGAAATAGCGGAACAGGTCATAGCAACAGTAGAGGTTGAAGACGAGACAAAAGTCGCACTTGAAATCGCCCAAAAACGAGCGAAGCAGTATAAAAGACTGCCGACCCATGTCGCGAAGCGACGACTCCACGGATTCTTGGCGCGGCGCGGGTTCGGTTCTGACATTGTTCGGCAGGTACTTGAGGAGATCTTTTAACCTTTTAGCACATCATACACAAGCTACACAATCGATTTTTGTATCTGTTTTATCTTGATTTATCTATAAGATATAGATTATAATGAGAATAGGCGTGATAGGAGAAAATTCACACATGACATCAGATGAAATCAGAGATAGTTTCTTAGAATACTTCCGCAAACACGGACACGCGATCGTTCCGAGTGCATCCTTGATACCAGCAGATGATCCGACGCTGTTGTTTACCAACGCCGGTATGAACCAATTCAAAGATGTGTTTCTCGGTATCGGGCAGCGGGAGTACACGCGTGCTGTGGATACGCAAAAATGTTTACGCGTCAGTGGTAAACATAATGATCTTGAAGAGGTCGGTTATTCGCCAAGCCATCATACCTTCTTTGAGATGTTAGGAAACTGGTCATTTGGCGATTATTACAAACAGGAAGCGATCGCCTTTGCATGGGAACTGGTAACCGAACTCTGGCAGATTCCAAAGGAACTCCTCTGGGCAACAGTTTATCTTGAAGATGACGAAGCAGAGAAACTTTGGCTCCAAGAGACAGACATCCCGCTCTCGCGTATCCGTCGCTGCGATAAGGACAATTTTTGGGAAATGGGAGAGACGGGCCCTTGCGGCCCCTGCAGCGAACTTTTTGTTGATATGGGTGTTGAAGCCTATCCTGAAACCGCGAATGACCCGAACACCGGTCCGAACATCAGCGATCGGTTCCGAGAAATCTGGAATCTGGTGTTTATTCAATACAATCGCAACGAAAGCGGTGCGCTTGAACGGCTGCCTGCGACACATGTAGATACAGGCATGGGCTTTGAGCGGATTACCTCCATATTGCAAGGTGTCGATTCAAACTACAAGACGGACCTCTTTACACCGCTCTTGTCAACTATTGCTGATATGACAGACACCGCCTATTTTGATGATGAACGTGGCTTACCCCATCGAGTTATCGCGGATCATATCCGGTGTCTGACGTTCGCAATCGGGGACGGTGTGATGCCCTCTAACGAGGGACGCGGTTACGTCATCCGTCGAATTTTACGACGTGCCGTGCTTTACGGCAAAAAATTAGAGATGGACGAAGCCTTTATCTACCGACTCGTTGATAACGTTGTCGAACTGCTCGGCGATGTATTTCCTGATGTTCTACCACGGCGTGAATTTATTACCCGAACGATTCAGGGTGAAGAAAACCGCTTTCATCAGACAATTGAACGCGGCTTAGAACTCCTTGATCAATCGTTTGATACACTCACAACGGAAAACAACACCGAACTTGATGGCAAGCGTGCCTTTGAGTTGCACGATACGTTCGGTTTCCCACTCGATTTGACCCAGATGCTCGCCCGTGAACGTGGGTTTACTGTAGACGATGCCGGCTTTGCCGATAGCATGGAAGAGCAACGGGCGCGTGGACGGGCAGTATGGGAGGCGAGAGGCGGTACTAAAGACGAAGAGATTTCTATCTATGCAGAAGTCCTTAAAGAGCATGGTGAAACGGAATTTGTTGGTTACACGCAAGACCACATTGATGCAGAGGTTGTCGCTTTAATTGCCGACGCGGAATCGATAGGTAGTGCGCAAGCGGGCAACGAGGTGTTCGTGCTGTTGAATCGCACGCCTTTCTATGGCGAGTCTGGTGGACAAGTGGGCGATGTCGGTACAATTGAGAGCCAAAACGCGAAATTGGCTGTGCAAGACACACTTAGACCTTCTGCTGATCTGGTTGTCCATAAATGTAAGGTGCTTTCCGGTGAAATTATACCTTATACCGCTGTGCAGGCAAAAATTGATACCGAACACCGAAGTGCCGTTGCAGTGAGCCACACCGCAACCCATCTCTTACACAGCGGATTACGGCAAATACTCGGAACACATGTCGGGCAGGCAGGTTCACTCGTTGAAGCCGGTAGACTCCGATTTGACTTTTCACACTACGAATCTGTTTCAGCGGAGCAGCTGCGCGACATCGAGGAATATGTGAACGCTAAAATCCGCGAGAATGATGCACTCTCTATTAATGAAATGCCACTGGATGACGCGAAAGCGAAAGGGGCATTAGCCTTCTTCGGGGATAAGTATGGAGATATTGTTCGCGTCGTGCAAGCTGGAGACTATAGCGTTGAACTCTGTGGTGGCACGCATGTCGGTGCAACTGGCGAACTCGGTTTCGTGAAACTTATGAGTGAGAGCAGTATCGCCGCAGGTGTCCGACGCGTTGAGGCACTGACGGGAAGCGCAGCAGTGGATAATATTCAAGAGGAGACTGCGCTGCTTTCCGACGCAGCGGGCCTGTTGAAAGCACCGAAAACGGATTTGCTTGAACGGATTGAACGGCTATTGCAAGAACAACGGGAATTGGAACAGGAACTTCAACAACTTAAAAGCCAACACGCACTTGGGAATGTTGATGCCTTAGTGAAAAGCGCGACACTTGTAGAAGATGTTCGGGTTGTCGCTTCGTGTGTTGCGGACACAGATAGAGACGGGTTGCGTCGGCTCGTTGATGAACTCAAAACCCGCTTAGAATCCGGTGTTGTCGCACTTGCTGCTGTGACTGGAAATGAGGTCGCTTTTGTGGTCGGTGTAACCTCAGATTTGGTGAAAAATCGTGGTTTGCAGGCAGGCAAAATTATCTCTGAATTAACACAGTTAGCAGACGGTCGCGGTGGTGGTCGCCCTGAACTCGCGCAAGGTGGCGGTAAAAACCCAGACAAAGTGAACGCGGCAATTGATGCAGCGGGTGAAATCGTGAAAAAACAACTTCAAACTTAAGTCTGTAGGTTGTGGCTTTTTAGTGTAAACGCGCTTGAAGAGTTATTCACCACAAAACAGTCTCTAAAGCGAATGTGTAAAGGAGGAATTATGGATTGGAACCTTATTGGTTCAATTTTCTGGAAATTTAGCCTCGGTGTTTCGTTACTTGCGCTCACAGCACTTGCGGGGTATCTCTGCGCGGCAGTCGGTAGTCTCCGCAATTCGCTGAATAGCATCCGAAACACGTTGAACTCCATAGAAAACATGGTCAACCAAGAAATCGGTGAATTGATCACTGATGTGGATAAGACTGTGAAAGAGGTAAACGAGGAGCTACCCCAGCTGCTACAAAACCTAAACGGATTGACAGCGTCCTTACAAGGGATCAGCGAGTCGGAAATTCAACCGACTGTGCATAATATCCAAGAAATGAGTAGTGCCTTGAATCAAAGCATCCAACAACTCGAAGAATTGGTTCAGAAAGTGAGTGGTTTTTCTGGTCAGACGATTGAACAAGCGACGTTTTTCCGTAACCAGATAGCGGTCTCACTGGCTGATGTTGTAAGTTTGTGGCAAGGCATTAAAGCGGGTTGGGATAGTTTCGCCACCGGACAGTCACAGAACTTAGAAGAAGAGACAAGGGTATCCGAAGCGTCTAACGAGTAAGTGAATCAGGCAAAATTTGAATGTCATCTTTATGAAGCATTAAAACGTTCAATCATGATAGAACCGCACTTTTAAATTACAGTAAGATATAAATGTGAGAATTGAAACTTTTAACGCTGATTTTCGTAAACTTTAACACTAAGTTTGGCTTGCAAGTAGCACCATTTCTGTAATTCATAAGTTTTGGCTTGTAAGCGACATGAAAATAGATTTAACCGAGTAGAAAGGATAAAAAAATGAGCAATAATGGACAGAACAACGGGCTAACAATGGTTTTCGCTTTTTTCACAGGCTTTATGGCAGGAGCTGTCATCAGTCTGCTCTATGCCCCCAGTTCGGGTAAGGAGACTCGACAGAAAATTCGCGACACCTCAGTAGACGCGAAAAACCGGACGGTTGAATTAGCGCAACAAGCTGCCAGTAGTGCACGAGAAGGTGCTCATACCCTCGTGGAACAGGGTAAAGAGAGCGTTCACGGCATCGTAGACACCGGAAAAGAACGTCTCCATGAAGCAGGAGAACAGGTAAAAACTGCTGTGGACACCGGTCGTAAAGTTTCTGCAGATGTTCGCGCTAAAATTGCTGAATCCATCCCGGGCGTTGGCGGCAATGACGGAACCGAGGAAGAGACTTCTGAGAAAGCCTAAGCATCCCTTCTTAGAATACTAACTTTAATTGTGGTGGGATCCGTCCCGCCCTTACGAATGTAATGCGCAGCGGACGTACGTATCGTTAAATGAATGGACATTGAAAAGTTAAGAACCCTGCTTGAAGAGGTTAAAGGTGGAGAGATTGCAGTGGATGACGCGCTGCAATCTCTTCGCACACTTCCGTTTGAAGACTTAGGGTTCTCAAAAATTGATCACCATCGTCAACTTCGCACCGGGTTCCCGGAAGTCATCTTTTGTCAAGGGAAGACAGTTGAACAGGTCAAACAGATTAGTGAACGTATCCTCTCCGCCGGGCACCCCCTTCTCGCAACTCGCGCCACCCCCGACATGTATGAAGCGGTGAAAACAATCCAGTCCGCAGCACGCTATAACGACCTCGGACGTACGATTACCGTCAGGCAGTCTGAAGATGAAGGCGCGCCGGGGATTCTCGTTGTTTCCGCTGGTACGTCCGACCTACCTGTTGCAGAGGAAGCGGCTGAAACAGCACTGATGATGGGAAACCTACCGGAACGCCTTTATGATGTCGGCGTGGCAGGGTTACACCGCCTCATCAGCAATCACGAGAAACTTTTAACAGCCCGCGTTATCATCGTTGTTGCCGGGATGGAAGGCGCGCTGCCGAGCGTTGTCGGTGGGTTAGTGAACTGTCCCGTCATTGCTGTACCTACGAGTATCGGTTACGGCGCAAGTTTCGGAGGACTCGCTGCGTTGTTAGGCATGCTCAATAGTTGTGCCTCCGGTGTCACCGTTGTAAACATCGATAACGGTTTCGGCGCAGGTTACAGTGCTTCACTCATCAACCGACTCACGGCATAAGTTCAACACCCTATCCCTCTCCCTCGCTCAATCTTCTCAGGGCAACAGTCGCGCTTACACTTTTCGCTGCGCCTTGCGAACTCAAACCTATTTTAGACGGCGTGTGTTCCGCCTTCAATTGAACGACTTCACTGTCAATGCTGAGAGTGACGACATCTGCTCCAATCTTGCATCGTATCTGATACGGCACCGATTCAGGACGACGCTGTCCATAAGACGGTGGTCGCCATGTCACACCAAATGCCTCAGCGTAGGTTGTGAAGCACGCTATGGCAGCATCTGCGATGTCCCCTTTCGTGTCAAGAGACTGTCGTGCAGCACCCACGGCACTATTCGTGGCGTGTTCCAAATGTTCCTGAACCGTTTTTGCATCAACTTCTTCCACATCACTATCATCTGTGCTTTTTCGCAAGGCAATGTAGACGACCGCCCCAAGAACAGAGAGAAAAGCTGCCGTGCTGAGCAGAACAGTCATTCGTAATTCGCGACGGCGCGCCATGTTCTCAAAATCCTCACGATGGTGTGGATAGAAAGCATCGTGTGCTGAAATCGGAATCCCGTAGCACAATAATAGCAGTAGAATAGAAAAAGATTTTCGGAGCATCGGTTTGTCCTACCTCGCATTCAGTATAACAGCCCAAAATTGAAAAGTCAATGCCATAGAGGCAGTCAACCAGGATCATTTAGTTTTAAGAAATTATCCGATTTCATATCTCCTATTTCATATCTCCTTTTAAAGATCCAGTGCGGTTAGAAACACGCACCTACCGGGCCTGGGGGTCCAAAATCGGAATAAAAAACGGAAAACTAAATAGCCCTGAGCAGTCAGCCATCAGTGGTCAGTGGGAGTCGCGATCCGGAGGTCGCTCCTACAGTAAACACCTATTTGTGGAAGAAGAAAATTAAGGGAGAACTGGGTGAGGCTATCATGTATGCATGAAAAACTTGACTTGAAATTGTAAATTTGATACAATACTTTTATAGACAGAAAAAATAAGGAGATAGAGATTTGCAGCAAAGAACACCCATCGAAGAACAGATTGATCTGCCTTTCGTAGAATCGCTACGGATTAGTTTTCAGAGTTTGAAAATCCGTTTTGGTCGTTCAATAATCACGACAGCCGGTATTACATTGGGTATTGCGTTTCTGGTTTCGGTATGGACAAATAACGAAATCGGAGTCGCGCTACAGGAGAGCGGACGACAATCAACAATCAACACTTTTGAAGAGACAACGGAACAAGGCATTTCCACAAAAGATATATGGCTCATTGTTATGTCATTGATTGTCTGTGTGGTAGGTATCGCCAACTCAATGTTGATGGCAGTAACAGAACGTTTTCGCGAGATTGGCACAATGAAATGTCTCGGTGCGTTAGATGGATTCGTGGTTAGACTGTTCCTACTTGAATCAGGGTTCCAAGGGTTTTCTGGGGCACTTATCGGTGCGCTCATCGGAACATTAGGTGCAGTGCTTTTAGGACTTAAAGACTATGGGTTAGACTTATTTTTTTATTTCCCGTTATTACCGGCACAGCCTGAAAACGGACCGATGCAGCTCGGCGTGATCGTCGTCATTTTGCTTGGGTGCATACTCGGTATGATTTTGGCAGTGATTGGTTCATCGTTCCCAGCGTGGCGTGCTGCGAAACTCCCACCCGCTGAAGCGATGCGTACCGAGGTATAGGCACGGAGGAATTTATGAATGATATCGTTGTGAAAACTGAAGATGTTGTCAAAGAATATCGTATGGGTTCAAATATTCTTCGTGCTTTGGACGGCATCAATATTGAGATTGAACGTGGAGAGTATATCTCGCTCATGGGTCCCTCCGGTTCCGGTAAATCCACGCTTTTTAACATGATTGGCGCGCTCGACCGACCCACAGAGGGTCAGGTCTACATCGATGGGCAAAATATGTCCCAACTTTCCCAAAGACAGATTGCAGCGTTTCGGTGCCACCGCGTGGGTTACATTTTTCAGAGTTACAACTTGCTGCACGTGCGGAGCGCGCACGGTAACGTAACGCTGCCTATGATTTTCGCAGGGATTTCTGAGAGAGAACGCAATGAAAAAGCGGAAAAGTTACTGGATATGGTCGGCTTAGGGGACAGAATGTATCACCTACCCGATGAACTCTCAGGCGGTCAGCGTCAACGTGTCGCTATTGCCAGAGCACTCGCGAACGATCCAAGCATCGTCCTCGCCGATGAACCGACAGCGAACCTTGATACCATTACGGGACGCGAGATTATTGATCTCATTAAACGTTTGAATACAGAACAAGGCGTTACTGTAATTTCAGCAACACACGACCTGAAGATGCTCGATGTATCTGATCGGATTGTGGACATCCGCGACGGTCTCGTGGAGCGTATCAGGAAGCGCGATGAGATTGAAATCGAAGTCGGTGAAGTCGGTGGTGAGGGGGAGTAAAGAACGACTAAATTTCTGACAAGAGGACAGGACGATTTTCGCGCAGCGATTTCAAGGCTGCGATACCAATCACAACAGGTGCGCGACCATCCGTCCCTGTAACGGGTGGCAGTGTATCATCCCGAATGGATGTAAAGAAGGCTTGTAATTCCGAGAGAAATGCCGGTTTGTAACGTTCGAGAAAGAAATATGGAGGCGATGCGGCACGGCTCCCCTCACTGCCGCTGAAGGTAACAGTATCCGTCGGTGGATTCGCCGCCGTAACCATCCCCTTTGAACCGAAAACCTCAACCCGCTGGTCGTAGCCGTAGACAGCTTCTCTGCTGTTATCAATTGTCCCGATAACCCCATTCTGGAATTGTAAGGTGATAACCGTCGTATCAATGTCGCCTGCCTCGCCGATTTTCGGATCAACACGTACCCCGCCTGTTGCGTAGACTTCAACAACCTCGTCCCTAATCAGATAGCGTGCCATATCGAAATCGTGGATCGTCATGTCAAGAAAAATGCCGCCGGAGACCTTGACGTATTCAATGGGCGGTGGTGCTGGGTCTCGGCTCGTAATACGCATGATGTGTGGTTCACCAATCTCGCCAGAGGCGACAGCTTCACGGATTCTCTTAAAACTCGCATCAAATCTACGATTGAAACCGACCTGAAACTTCACGCCAGCCTTTTCTACAATCGCCAAGGTTTCGTCAATCTGTTCCAAGTCAAACGCGATCGGTTTCTCGCAAAAGATGTGTTTCCCTGCCTTCGCGGCGGCTTGGCTGATTTCGACATGTGTATGCGTTGAGGAGGTGACAAGCACGGCATCAATTCGAGCGTCTGACAAGAGCGTGTTATAATCGGTTGTCACCATCGGGACATTATACTGTTCAGCAACGGATTCAGCAATGGGACGGTTCAAGCTGCAAATCGCGACGAGTTCGGCTTCTGGTATATTCTGGGCGAGGTGTTCAATGTGAAGCTTGCCGATGCGCCCTACCCCAATAACACCCACACGAATTTTTGAAGAACTGTTCATCAAAAGTCTCCTAACTCCGATGCTGTACGTTTATTGTCATAGAATCGAATTCAGATACCGCAGATTCCGCGCTGCGCTCTCGTAAGGACTCCCCATGCCTGGCAGGACATCCTGCTCTACAACGATCCAACCGTCGTAATCTCGATTTCGCAATTCAGCAAGGAACGCCGGAAAATCGACATCTCCTTTGCCGAGTTCACAAAAAACACCGTTGCCGACAGAGATAAAGTAATCCCACTCATTTTTCCGAGAACAGGCAGCGATGTCTGGATGGCAATCCTTGAAATGGACGTGCCAGATCCGGTCCGCGTGCCGAGCAAATGCTTCAAGCGGATCACCGCCACCGAATCGGTAATGCCCGGTATCGAAACACAACCCGACAAGGTTCCGATCCGTGCGTTCCATGAGTGTGTCAATCTCTGCTGCTGTCTCTATGTATCCGGCGCAGTGCGGATGAAAAACGGTGCGAAGTCCAGTTTCGTCTTTCACCGACTGCGCGATACCGTGCACACCCTGTACAAACGTATCCCACTGTGCTGGTGTTAATCCGTGTTCAGGTCGGACGCGGCCGGCATAGTGGGTGCGGAGTTCTGTCGTAGCGTTGTCGTCTGAAAGCACGATGAACGGCGTTTTTCCGCCGACATCCGCTAACAAGCGGGCGTGACGCAATGCTGTTGCTTCCCCCGCTGTGTGCGTTTCCGCATCTGCGAGTGCGACACTTACAAATGCACCCAACAGTGTTAATTGTCGCTTCGCAAGTTCGTCGCGGAGCTGCCCTGCGTTCGTCGGCATAAAGCCCCAATCGCCTAATTCGGTGCCGATGTAACCGATGGCTTGCATTTCGTCTAACACCTGTGTATAGTCGGGTGCTTCGCCGTCTAATTCAAACTCAAGCACGCCCCATGAACATGGGGCATTTGCTATTTTCATTAAGCTAGTTATTCCTTCCTATACAACGCCTTGAAATTGATTGGATAGGTTCAGTTGTATCATCCATCATTTAAATCTTCTGAACTTATACTACAAGGAATAGTAGTAACTCTTTATCTTTTCAGCCATAAGTTCTCTACGTTTCTTCAGAAACTCATCGTAGTCTTTAAAGATAGATACATCTACACCATCAAAGGGAATACAGTGGTCATCAAAATTTGCTTTTAGATCCCCAAGATTGTCTACCGCTCCGTACGGAGGTTCACCATTTCCACATCCTGCTTGCAGCTTTGAAAAGTACACTACCGGTTCTGTATCACGGATCGCTTTATTGATTTCTCCTTGCATTACTACCTTATTCGCAAGTTGGTTGTGAAGGCTCTTTTCAACATCTAATCTCTGCAAATACTTCTTCGGAAAAATGTGGTGCATATCCTTCTGACCTTTAAAGAGACCTTGCACCGTAATATCGCTTGATAGAAATCCTTTGTCATTTCCCTTGACTTGGCTTGCCAGAAACACATTAAGATGCACACTTTTATTTCCTGACCTGTTCAATCCATCTGGAATTTGAACCTTCCAGAATGTGTCAGAAAGTTCAGCTTCTTCGATTTTTTCAAGATATGCTCCTGCTCCCTCTTTTGAGGTGAACCCACGGATATCGTCACCGAAAGTAGATTGTGGTGCTCTACTGTATCGCCCTATAAGAACTGTCATAACAAACCATCGTCGCACCAACTTTTCAATTTGCCCAGAGTTAACATTTTTGGCACGTAATGTTAAATACAAAATATAAGCACAGTTCACCGCATTCGTTGCTGTAGTCATTGAAGCATCTATGAACCCAGCCGAGTCCAATATCATAATGAAACGTTTGAAATTGGTTTCATTTATGTACTGCTTAATTCCGTCCTCAAGTTTATGAAACGACTCCTCCATAGTTTTCCCCGAAAGACGATCTACCAACTCTTTTAAGTTCCCACGCTCAAACTTCATTGTGAAAACTACCCGAAGCATGTCTTTGTAATCAGGAACGTAGATTTTTTTATTATCCCACTTCCCTAACCATTTCATTCCGCGAAAATAATCTGTTTGGACAAATGCATCATCTTTCAACAATTCATCATATGCTTGTCGTTTATTTGCAAGATGACAGAAATAATCAATGGATTTATGCAATAGATGCCCGTTAAACTGTTCACTAGCGGCCATTTTGGACATAATAAAGTCAGCAGAATCAAGTGCTACTCCCTTCTGATTGATGCGAGCAAAAATTTCAGCAACAGTCTCCACATCCAGATGCTCACTTAGCTCTATAACACCTAAAAGGTTGCTACGAATCCCTTGGAGGTGTTCTATACTTTCGGCGACTTTATCTTTGTTAACCTCTTGATTTTTCTCACAGTAATCATTGATTAATCCGTAGCTCGTGTTAGCATTGAAGATAGTAGAAATATCAGAAATCCATTCCGAATCGTTTTCAATATCCTTCTTAAACACTTTAAATTCACCCTTAACAGGATGAAAGGAAATACGAACTTTTTTAGGTTCATATCTATCGTCTAAGATACTTTTTCCTTGCAACGCAGTCCCCAGAGCCATTGTCCGTTGCTGTCCGTCAATCAAAACGAATTCACGGATGGATTTAGAACCATCCTTGAGGGTGACACCTGATTTCGGCCAGGTAATAATATACCCAATAGGATAACCACGGTAAAGTGAATCTATGAAATCACAAACTCTGGGATCTTTCCAGACAAAAGGTCTCTGGATAGCAGGAATAGCAATTTCATTAGACTCTAATTTCTCTAGTAAACTACCAATACTAAGGGGACGTAACGAGTAAAGTTGGCTTTTCATTCAATTCTCCTTTCCAAAGTGTTCTATCTATATTGGATTGAAGTAAAATGTTAAACATTAAACACATTATTCTTCTAGTCAGGACGATCAATATGGCCGTTAACATTATGCTCATCGTAAACATCAAAAACCGCCTGGCAAAACGCTATTATCTTTTCGTCTTGATTTTCCAATGCTGTCTCGTACATCCTAATAAAATACCTTTTGCCTGCCTCGGTCTGCGAATAGTTACGCTTGCGCAAATTATGTTCATAACAGAGAGTTTGACCGTTCCCAATCGTATTTGTGCCCCCCCTATCTTTGGGTTTGATATGGTCAGCAGCAAGCGCAACACCATCTCTAGGTCCGCGTCCACAGACAACACAACGATGACCATCACGTTCAAAAATGACTTCTCTGTCCCGCGGAGAAAATTCAAATAACACAACCTCATGTTCGTAATTCGGGTCGTACTTGTAAACGCCCTGCCGTACCTTGATCAGTTTCCCCTCCTGATGGAGTTGTCTAATGGTTCGCCACGGATCCCTCGGTGGGCTACCGTGTTCTTGGACATACTGTTCCGTCACCCAATCAACCACAGGTCCATGAGAAAGCTCTTCGTTCGGATGATTGACGAAATACTCCATCACAAGTTCACGAATTGTCTTCGCCATGCGATACTTCCTCTCCTTCAAATAGATGTAATTGATCCGTAGCTTGTCCTATCCGATCTTTTGCGAGTTTGCAGTAATCCCGATCAACCTCAATTCCGATACCATAGCGTTCGTTTAAACATGCAGCGACTAATGTCGTTCCACTTCCCATAAACGGGTCAAGGACTGTGTCCCCTACGTAACTAAAGAGTTTGATACAGCGACGCGGGAGCTCTATTGGAAAAGGCGCGGGGTGCCCAATCCGTTTTTTACTCTCACCGGGGAAAGTCCAAAGACCATTTGTCCATTCCATGAACTCCTCTCGATTTATATCGGATTCACCGCTTCCGCTTGTTTTTTTCCACTGATCTTTGTAAAGGACAACAATCAACTCAACAGGGGCAATGACATAGGGAGCGGATGCTCTCATCCAAGATCCCCAAGCAGTTCGTCTGGAAATGTTACCTTCGTTCCAAACGATGGTAGAGTGGTACTGAAATCCAACAGCAGTCGCGAGTTTCGTCAGATCTGCACCAACGTGTTGTTGACCACCTTTATTTTTATCTAATGGGATATTAAGGCAGAAACGTCCATCAGACTTAAGCCATCTAAAACAACGCGTGAACCATTTCTTAGAAAAAGCAAGATAGTCGGCATAAGAAAGGTCATCGTCATTTGAGTTATATTCTATATCAACGTTATAAGGTGGTGATGTAACGATGAGGTCGATGCTGTCTTTTTTAATAGCGCGTGTCGTTAGCACATTCTCATTGATTATTGTAAATTGTTCGTCGGTAAAAGTCACATCTATCTCCTATGTACTAAGGTAGGTGTTGGAAGGTTCTATAGGTAAGACCGTGCTAATGTATTCTACCGAATTAATATACCACACCAACATAAAGTATGTAAAGAAAAATCGAGAAGGCAGAAGTAGAAAATCGAACCTTTCTCCTATTTATCAGGACGCTCTATGTGTCCGTTGACATGGTGTTCGTCATACGCGTCAAAAACAGACTGGCAGAATGCGATCATTGGCTGGTCGTTACTTGCCACTGCGGTGTTGTATATATCTATGAAAACCCGTTTGCCAGCTTCCGTCTGTGAGTAGGTTTTCTTCAAGTTGTTGTGTCTGGTGCAGAGGATTTGCCCGTTTTCAATGTCATTTGTGCCACCTTTTTCTCTTGGAGTCTTGTGGTCAACAGCAATTTCAACACCGTCCTCTTTCCCTTGACCACAGACAGCACACCGATAATTGTATTTTTTGAGAATATCCTGCTTAACTGCTGGCGAAAAATCCTGCAATTTTCTCTCGTTGTCTTGGTTTGGGACATACATATAGATGCCGCGTCGAGGTCTAAATAATCTTCCTTTTAAACCAAGCTCTCTGAGAGCTCTCTTAACGTCTTCGGCGGGCTCTCCTATTTTTTCTCGTTGTGCTGTTACCCATTTGTCAACGTCCCCCGGTTTGAACTCTTCATTCGGATTGTTCATAAAGAATTCCATTATGAACTTTTTAATCGTTTTTGCCATACAATGTCCCTTTCAGATTTAGAACAACGAGAGGGCGCGCTTTGGGCATTCTCCATGTCCGTTCAGTAATTTCCATATCAAAATCTTCCGCCCCTGGATTTGGATTTTCCCCATAGAGACTTAAGGAAACTTTGGAATAACATTCACGTTCACCGCGATAGGTGTAGTCTGCGATGGCTTTATCACAATCAACCTCATCGCAATAAGCATTGCCGCGATTGTAATAGGCATCGGCATGATCGGAGTTGCGCTTTATGACCTCGCTAAAGTCTGCGATGGCTTTATCATACTCACGTTTTTCGTAGTAAGCGATGCCACGATTGTAATATGACTCGGTATCTTTAGGTTTGTGAGTTACCACTTCATCAAACTCCCTGTTAGAAAAGGCAGATTTGGGTTTCAGATTCACCGCTGCCTCAACATTGCCTTGATGTCTTCCGGTAACTGAACATCATTTCTTTTCTCAAAGTCTTCAACGCTTTCGTAGTCATTATGAAATGAAGCGATAATATCGACACCATTCTTCTTGGCAAAAGTTAGGTCTGCTCTGACTCTTTCCCATTCTTTCAGGTGTAACCATACTTCACCGCGTTTGCAGTAGGCCAATGCAAACTTGGGATCTAGTTTTATACTCTTATTAAAGTCTTCAATAGCCAAATTAGTTTTTCCTACACAGAAGTAAGATAGAGCACGATTAGTATAAGCTTCGGAGAGGTTTGGTTTCAATTTTATTGCCATGGTGTAGTCTTGGATAGCTCTATTATGTTCACTTTTTGCATTGTAAGTGATGCCGCGATTGTTATAGGCATAGTAATCATCAGTATCTAGTTCTATCGCCATATTATAGTCACTGATCGCCGCGTCATGTTCGCCCTTTTTGCAATAAGCAATACCTCGATTATTATATGCTTCAGCAAAGTCCGACTTAATTTCTATTGCCATATTATAGTCTTGCATTGCTAGATCAACGTAGCCATTTTCGCTGTAAACAACACCGCGCTCGTTATAAACTTCGGCAAGATCCGGCTTTAGTTGTATTACCGTGTTATAGTCCTTGATAGCAATATTATCCTTGCCTTTTTTTCGATAAGCAATACCGCGATTATAATATGCCTGAGCAAGCTCTGGGTCGTGTTTTATAGCTTCGCTGTAGTCAGCAATTGCCTTTTCAAGAGCATCTTTATCATAGTAAATTAGGCCTCGGCTGCAATATGCCTGAGCAAACTCTGGGTCGTGTTTTATAGCTTCGCTGTAGTTAGCGATTGCAAGATCCTGCTTACCTATGCTATCATAGGCAAAACCGCGTCTGAGATATGTTTGAGAGTGATCTGGAGTCAGTTGTAAAACCTGATCATAGTCTCTGATTGCTTGGTTATAGTTCCCTTGTTGCTCGTAGGCAGCAGCACGTCGAGAGTAGGACCAAGCAGATCCTGGTTTCAATTGTATTAATTTAGTACAGTTTTCAACAACTAGACTGTACTCGGCTTTATGGTAATAGACAATAATGCGATTAACATAGGCTTGGGCAAGGTCTGGTTTGAATTGTAAAGCCCTATTATAGTCTTGTATAGCAAGGTCATGTTCGTTGATATAACGATAAGAATTGCCACGATTGTTATAGGCCTCGGGATATCCTGGCTTGAGTCGTAAAGCTTCGGTATAATGTTTAATAGCATCTTCAGAAAGTTCTTGTTTTTCTTTTTCAGTATTAGCTTCATCCACCCTAGTTTGACAGGATAAACCTTTAAGAAATTCCGCGTAAGCACTCCGCCTAATAAATCCGTGGAGGTCGTTATAGACAGTTTCAACTGATATTCTGTGATATTTTCGCAGGTAGTTTAGTAAAAGGTCTTTAAGCTTTGCTGGGATAACAATTTGATTGCTGGGTTCAATAAAACCTTTGGGTGATTGAACAAAGATACTTTTCTGAGATTCAACACGATTAATCGTCCTCCGAGGTTTCTTAATTTCGTAATCTACCGATTCCGTTTTGAGCAAAATAACTCTACCGGATTTTTCATGGGCACCATCACAGGCAAAAAATAAGGCAATGAGATAGTCTTCTGTAAAGTCAATTAGGTTAGTTTTTCCCCCAAAGTGCTGGAGTTCAGTTAGAATTTCAATTTCGTCTGTTTCGTCAATTGGGTCTGTCTTGCCGATATATGTTTTCACTTCTTCCAGAATTTTTGCCTGAGAAATCTCTATCTCAAAATCTTCCGCTTCTGGACGCGGGTGCTCGCGATAGAGATTTGAAGAGATTTTAGGATAACATTCAGGTTCACCGCGATAGATGTAGTCTCCGTCAGCAGATTTTTCAACTATTTCTTGAATTTTTTCCAAAACCCTATTGAGTTCATTTTGAGAATCGGATTTGTCGTTCATTATGTGCTGTGTGCTCCTATTCACTGATTATCAATTAAGGACGCAAGTATCCACTCGCAAACCGCGGGTCCCAATTCCGCAAGGACTTCTATCAACATGCCGAATTCATTCTGCGATGCAGCTTCATCTTCAGCGACGGCTTCATCTTCGGTCTGATTTTCGTAATAATCAATGACGCTCTGCACGCGTTCTTCATTCCAGCCAGGTGGAAATTTATTCTGTTTCATTGTCTGGCTCTCCATCACCCGCTAATCGTGTGGTTCGGTTGTTGGCACCTGTTCAGTCTGTGCCAAACTAATATCATTATCTGACTGGGGCTGCGGCTTGTCAATAGGTTGATCACTATTGAGTTGTTTGAAATGCTGCGTGATGAACTGCAACAACCCGTAAGCACCAAGGTCATCGGCAAGGATTTTAAGCCCGAGTTCATAGACCTCAATATCGGTGAGTTCTAATAAACCACTTCGCCACGCGGCAATTCTTTCAGCTTTAACGCGTTCTTCCTTTGCTTGCAACACTTTTGTCTCTTGAATCTGCTTTGCCATCGTGAGGATATCCGGGTCATCAGCTAGCCATTTATGTCGCTCAGCAGTGTAATCATAGTCGCGTGGTTTGCATTTCTGGAGAAACTGCGTGGTATACGTCGTACCCATTTGCTCTGTAAGTTTTTTAGTCCCAAGCTCATAAATCTCAGGATCTGTCACCTCTAAGATGTCCATTCTCTGTCTCCGGGAACCATGTATATGGCATATCCGTTTTCACATTTACATCCAAACCCTATTTGCTGGATAATTACCTACACGCAATTATACCATAATACACGTTGAAATCGCAAATTGTTTCTGATAGACACAGAGCCATTCAGTTTTAAGAAATTATGGAGTTTCTCGTCCTTTTTCAGGATCCGGTGCGGTTAGGAAACCGCACCTACCGGGTCCTCTTTCCAGTAACGGGTGGGGACCCCGGCGTGCTAGTGGAGCGATGATAAGACGTTCAACCTTGTCCTCTTTCCAGTAATGGGTGGGGACCCCGGAGGTCTAAAATTGAACGAAAAAACCGAAAACTAAATAGCCCTGCTGATAGGCAAAACATAAATTTCACGAACACATAAAAATATGATATACTACAACCAACTGCAACCTAAAGACTTCATACTTCTATTAGGAGCAAAGAGACGATGTTCCCAACGATTGAAGCACAGACACAACTCCAGACACCACCAACGTGGGCCGTCCTTGAACGTGAACTGATTAATAAAATCAATGACGCGGCTCCGCAGGTTTTGAAGAGATACACACGTCCAGATGGAACGTTGTATTGGCCAACACATCCAGATTTTCAGAGCATTGACGGACTTGATGATGCTTATGAGAGTTTCCATAACTGGCCGCTTTTTTATATCCTCGGTGGCGATGCGCAATTCTTGATTGACGCAGACACGGAATTCGATGTCATCACAAACGATATGGCGCGGTATGGTTCCGGTCACGGTTACCCGATGGTGGTGAAAGAATACCAACCCGGTTATGACTGGTTTCATCAAGGCGAAGGGAACTACCTCTTTTACATGCTCTGCATGGCAGACCCGTCAAACGCTAAGCACCTGGAACGGGCAAAACGGTTTGCTGGGTTCTTCATGAACGAAGACCCGGACGCACAAAACTATGATGCAGAACATAAAATTATCAAGTGCGCTATGAATGGGAGTAAGGGACCAGCGTTCTGGGCTTTTGCTGGACATCCATATTGGCCCTGGGACGGCTACAACATGCCGTTTTACGATATACCGGGAGGCAGGAGCCATGAAGCCGTCAGGGAAAATGAGGCACTGCGCACGCGCATGGGACAACGCATCCGTGAACGGCAAGGCGCAGGAGACACAATCGTCAACCTCGCTGCTACGACCCTTGCTACCAATGCATACTTATTGACTGGTGAAGAAAAATACAAAGCGTGGGTACAGGAATATGTTGATGCATGGATAGAACGTACAGCGGAAAATGGTGGTATCGTCCCCGATAATGTCGGACTCTCAGGTAAGATTGGTGAACATATAGACGGTAAATGGTACGGCTCTTACTACGGATGGAGTTGGCCGCATGGATGGCATAGCGTTGGGCAAGCGGTAGGTATCGCTGCGCAGAATGCGATGTTGCTCTGGCGAGATTTAGCGTATCTCGATTTTCCGCGCTCACAGATTGATGTTTTAATTCAACGCGGTATTGAGAAGGATGACCTGCTTTACGTCCCACAGAAGTACGGGGATCCGGGTAAGGTTAATTACGTCCCGGGGGCGTGGTTACAATACCCGATTACAAACGCGGATGGAACGGCTCTGCAAGTAGACGGTTGGTTTGAATTCATGCCGATGCACGCCTCAGATGTCGCGCATCTATGGGCAATGTCAATGGCTTCAGCGGATCAAGAACGCGCAGCGAAAATCTCGAAAAAGACGGGATCGAAATTCGACATCAACGCGTGGCATCATATCAAGGATAGCGGTGGACACGACGGTGCGTGGTTGGCGTATATGCGGGGTGAATATCCCGAATACCCAGCAGCAATCCTTAACCACAACATCTCCCAAGTTCAGGCACGGCTCGACTTCATGGCAAACGATGATGAAGATCCAGCAAACTATGGGGATGCCTATTTCCAGCGGCGCAACCCCGTTACATGTGAAGGACTCGTTCAGCTGACGTGTGGCGGTCCGTTGCCGCATTACAACGGCGGTTTACTCGTGGCACGGCTGCGGCACTTTGACGTACAGCAGAAACGACCCGGACTCCCACCGGATGTCGGGGCATTGGTTACCAAGCTGACAGCGGATACAACGGGGTTGCAGCTTGTCAATCTTAATAAAACAACATCAAGAGAGGTTATTATGCAGGCAGGTGCGATGGGTGAGCATAACTTCACTTCAGCACGCGTCAATACCGGTGAGACGGTGCAAACAGTTCCAGTCAATGGTATGTATCTCCGCGTCCAACTGCCGCCGAATACAGAGATTGATTTGGAATTGGGGATGGAGCGTTTTGTGAATGCACCGTCATACAAGCATCCGTGGTAAACCATGCCAGTGAAAATCGGCGTTACGCCCAGCGTTCAACGACGACTTTCTTCTGCGTGAAGAAATCTACAGCATCCCAGCTCTGACCGTGGAGGTCTCCAAAGAAACTATCCTTCCAACCACTGAACGGGAAGAACGCCATCGGGGCAGCGACCCCGATATTAATGCCGATATTTCCGATTTCTGCTTCATAGCGGAACTTCCGGGCAGACGCGCCGCTACTCGTAAACAGACACGCCATATTGCCGTAGCTGCCGCTATTGATAAGCGCGATAGCATCGTCAATCGTTTCAACATGGATAAGCCCTAAAACGGGTCCGAAGATTTCCGTCTTCGCGATCTCGCCTTCCGGGTTAAGCCCGTTGAGGATCGTCGGACGGATGAAATTACCGTTTTCACCACCGGAGATGCTCGGATACCTACCATCAACGAGGATCTGCGCGCCTTCATCTGTGCCTGCCTGAATGAGTCCCTCAATTCGCTTTCTGCTTTCGGCAGTGATGACAGGTCCCATTTCAACCCCTTCCTCCAATCCGTTTCCGACAACTCGATCCGTAGCAGTGTCAGCGATGGCTTCTGTAAACCAATTGCGTGCGCCCCCGACAGTCAGTGCGAGGGATGCAGCGAGACACCGCTGACCAGCACACCCAAACGCGCTCTCCGTTGTCGCGTTGACAGTGAACTGCGGCTCAGCATCAGGAAGAATAATTAGCGGATTTTTCGCGCCGCCTTGACACTGGACGCGTTTCCCGTTAGCGGCGGCTTTCGCATAGATGGCTTTTGCAGTCTCAGTGGCACCGACAAAACTTATGCCGCGGATATCCGGATGTGTCAAGATGGCATCTACCGTCTCGCGTCCACCATTAACGAGGTTAACCACACCTTTCGGCAGCCCTGTTTGCTCAAGCAGTTGGAACACCTTTTGCATGGTGAGCGGTACTTTTTCGGAGGGTTTGACGATGTAGGTGTTACCACAAGCGATTGCATACGGTAAAAACCAGAAGGTAATCATTCCGGGAAAGTTAAAAGGCGCGATTGCAGCACATACGCCAACAGGTTGACGAATCATAAATTCATCAATACCGGTGGCGATATCCTCTAAGTTCGTGCCTTGCATGAGCGTCGGGATCCCGCACGCCACCTCAACGTTTTCAATGGCGCGTCGCATTTCACCCTTTGCCTCGTCAAGCGTCTTCCCACACTCCAAGGTAATCGTTCTCGCGATGTCGTCAATATTTTCTTCCAAGAGATTTTTTAAGGCAAAGAGGTATTGAATGCGTTGGACGGGTGGGGTACGTCGCCATTCGTGGAGCGCAGCGGCGGCAGCAGTGGCGGCTTGATGCACTTCCTCAGCAGGTGAAAGTGGGACTTGGGCAAGGACTTCCCCAGTTGCTGGATTCGTAACATCAATCAGTTCATCCGTCGCTGATTTTTGCCACGTGCTATCAATATAGTTTGATAGCGGTGTTTGGACTTCAGGCATCAGCTTATCTCCATTAATTTTGGCATTAGTTTAGGTTCCCGAAGAGCTCAAGTACCTTTAACTGATTCATAGCGGCGACGATCTGCGGATCGTGCATCAGTTCATCACGGGATGTTTCCGTGATCAAAGCAAGCGCGTATTTAACACCGAGATCACTGAGAACAATCTGCTCTTCGGTAAGCGCATCGCTCAAGCGTTGGTAACTCCGTAGAAATTTTTCGGCTTTCAGATCATCACGAGCGGCATGTTCAGCAGCGGCGAGTTTCTCTAACACATCGTCGCCATTCTCTTCTATGAAGGTTTTAAGCTTCTCGTGATCTCTGAGTTTCGACTGCATCTGTATTTCAGATCGACTAAACGATGCCGACTCGACATCCGGGATGATACCGACGTTGTCAATATCAACGTCGTTCGGTGTATAGTAACGTGCAACGGTTAATTTCACGGCAGCTTTTGAATTACGCAACTGGAACACGCGTTGGACAGATGCCTTGCCGAAGGTCTTATCGCCCATGACAAGCCCGCGCCCATGATCTTTTACGGCACCCGCAACGATTTCAGAAGCACTCGCGCTGCCACCATTAACAAGCACAATTAGTGGAAAGTTTTCTCTTTTTATCCCTTCCGCTCGGAAATCCTCACGGGACTCCAGTCCTTTACTGTAAACAACGAGTTGACCGGGTGTCAGGAAATCGCTCGCGATATTCACAGCCGAAGAGAGTAACCCCCCCGGATTTGAGCGGAGGTCAAGAATAACGCCACGGGTACGCTGTGCCTTGAACTCAGCAAGTGCCTCATCAACATCATTTGCTGTTGTCTGAAGAAACTGATTAATTTTGATGTAGCCGATTTTATCTCCGATAATATCGTGTTCAACACTCGGGATCCGGATGACATCACGGGTAATCGTAAGTTCAATCGGACGGCTTTCGTTCTCACGCACAATTGTAATAGAAACAGAGGTACCGGGTTCACCGCGGAGCTGATCTACAGCATCGCTCAAGGATAGTGGTGCTGTAGATTCACCTTCAATGTGACTGATAATGTCCCCGTTTTGAACGCCAGCCAGCGCAGCCGGATTATTTTTAAAGGGCGTAACCACGGTCAACATATCTTCTCGAACACCGATGACCATACCGAGTCCGCCGTACTTACCTTGGTTCTGGGTCTGAAATTCAAGGTAATCCGGGATAAATTGACTGTATGGGTCTAATTCGCGAAGCATTCCCTTGATCGCCCCTTCTATGATCTCTTTACTGTCGGGCGTATCAAGATGTAACTGTTGGACATAAGCCAAAACATCTGAAAAGAGAGCGAGGCTCTCCAAAATTTTATCATCAACTGTTTTTCCGGTATCTTCCGAACTCCAACCGAGTGGCAGTGACATGCAGACCAGAAATACAGATAATAAGATGAGAAAAGAGATTTTGGTTGAAGTTGGCAAGCCAGAACGTATGAGTAGCAGTTTCATTTTTTCTCCCTCCTGCAGGCATGTTCCGATCCGCGCTGAAAAGGCACGATTGGAATTTGAGCTGCAGCGCCATAGAATCTATGTAAGTCCGAGTTAATAAAAAAGGTTCCGTAATCGTTGAATATTTGGAATGCGAAAAGCGACGAAGGCCGCGACTGCACCGTAAAACAGGTCAAACCAACTCATCCGTGTCTGCATCAATTCCCAAACAGACTGTCCCTTGAAAAGTGTTGTCGCAATAGGCATCGCTTGTTCCAATGATATATTATTCTCCTGACGGAGCTGCTCGGCGATTTGCGCGACCGCATTCCACTGGACATCCAGATACTTGCCAATAAAGATACCGAGTATGGCGAAAACTGCAGCCCCCATACCGACGACACGCCATGTCGTTTTCGGCGCAGCTTGCAAGCCGAAACTTGCTGTTAACGGCGCGTCTTGTGGTAGACCTCGGGTGCTCGTCAGGAGCATCCCTGCTCCCGTTAAGACACCGATCCCGATGGCAATGAAGCCCGCAGTGTGTCCTGTCCACTGGATATATTTTGCCCAAAGCACGCCACCAAACATCGCCCCAAGGAGTCCGCCAAA
This sequence comes from Candidatus Poribacteria bacterium, assembly GCA_026706025.1. Classification (NCBI taxonomy): domain Bacteria; phylum Candidatus Poribacteria; species Candidatus Poribacteria bacterium. The sequence goes on along the minus strand of JAPOZO010000030.1, from coordinate 8,699 downwards.
CGGGACTATCACAGTGTTCATTTCAAACAGCTCCATTGGTTTGGATTTGTGGTTTCTGCCGATGGTGTTCGGTATTCTGTTCAAAAGTATAAGCGACACGCAGTACTTTATCTTCTGCAAAAGGCGCGCTGAGCAGTTGCAATCCGACCGGCAGCCCACTTTGGACAAAACCACACGGCAGCGAGATACCCGGTAACCCAGCGTGACTTGCAGGGGTTGTCATCACATCGGAAAGATACATCTGCAACGGATCTGCGGTCCGCTCTCCTATTTTGAACGCCGGTGTAGGTGAGGTCGGTGTTGCGATAACGTCAACTTTCTCAAACGCGGCATCAAAATCAGATTTGATCAGTGTCCGCGCCTTCTGTGCTTTCTTATAATAGGCATCTTGATAACCTGCGCTCAGCGCGAAGGTGCCGAGCATGATCCGACGTTTCACTTCTTCACCGAACCCCTCACTTCGTGTTTTCTTGTACATTGTGATTAGGTCTTCCGGGTCAGCGTTCCGGTATCCATAGCGGACACCGTCGTATCTCGCGAGATTTGCACTCGCTTCAGCGGGAGCAATGATGTAATACGTGGCAATGGCATACTCCGTATGTGGCAACGATATTTCCTCAACAGTCGCTCCGAGACCTTCAAGAACAGCAATAGCACGCTGGATGCTATCCGCAATTTCTGTGTCTAATGCGGGTGTGAAATACTCTTTCGGGACACCGATTTTTAAGCCACTCACGTCGTTGATGAGACTCTGCGTAAAATCCGGCACAGGTACATCAACAGAGGTTGCATCCATGGCGTCGCTGCCACAGATGGCGTTGAGTAACAAGGCGCAATCGGTGACATCTTTGGTAAAGGGACCGATCTGATCAAGTGAAGAAGCGAAAGCGACAAGTCCATAACGGGAGACACGTCCATACGTCGGTTTCATTCCGACGACCCCACAGAGTGCTGCGGGTTGGCGGATCGAACCGCCAGTGTCAGAACCGAGTGAACAGACCGCGGTATCCGCGGATACAACTGCGGCAGAACCGCCACTTGAACCGCCAGGGATGGTGTCCAGATTCCACGGGTTATGCGTTATCTGATATGCCGAGTTTTCAGTAGAAGAGCCCATCGCGAACTCGTCCATGTTCGTTTTGCCGACCATAACAACTCCCTGCGTGTGGAGTTTTGTCATGACAGTTGCATCGTAGGGCGGCACAAAGTTTTCAAGGATTTTAGAACCGCAGGTTGTCCGGACACCTTTGGTGCATATCACATCTTTAATCGCGATCGGGATACCCGCGAGCGGCGGCATCTCGTCGCCTTTTTGAAATCCGGCATCGGCATGACTCGCCTGTTCCAAAGCCAAGTCTTTCGTTAGTGTCAAATAACCTTTGACATGCGACTCCACAGCATCAATACGCGCATAGACAGATTCCGCTAACTCTACAGCGGTGATTTCCCGATTCTTGAGTTTCTCGTGCAAGGCATGCGCCGTCAATTCATAAAGCATTTTTAACTTTCCTTGCGGTTCGGTCAGGTCGGTTGGTGACTTCAACCGCCTTTACGTAACCCGTCCTCCATTTCATTACGGACTATCGTTCTTTGTAACTTTTTTAATTTTCCTTGCGGTTCGGCGCGTTGCCTGGGTTTTGATTAAGAATCCCTATCAACTACTCTGGGAACGCCGAAGTATCCTTCTTCAGGTTCAGGCGCGTTAACAAGGACTTCTTCGCGCGGATAGGAAGGTTTGACGACATCTGGTTTGGCGACATGCGCTGCACCGTCTTGCGAGCCCATAATGAAAACCTGGTGCGGATGGATGTGCGATGTCGGCGGTACATCATCTGTTTCGAGTTCATTCAACTTCCCGATATACTCCAGAATCCGGGCGAGCTGCTCGGTAAAGTGCTCTGTCTCTTCATCGTTAAATTCGAGGCGCGCCAAGTTTGCAACATGGCGTACGCCTTCCGTAGTAATCGTTGCCATTTTTCGTAATGCGTCTCCTTATTAATCAGACATTGTCAGCGGCGCAAGCGAAGCGGCGAATCGCCTTGTCATGCCAGCACGGCTAAACCGAACGGTGATATAAACATCCTGCCCTGCACCACTGATTTTTGTTATCTTACCCCTTCCGAATTGCGGGTGATGAACAATCTGGTCAACGCAGTAATCATCTGCATCCTCAGATACTTCTTCATACAAGCCTACCGATTCGTGAAATGGAGAGCGGTAGCGATCAACATGCTTGATAAGATGTTCTGGAATTTCAGAGATGAAGCGAGATGGTGTGCGATATTCTGTTTCTCGAAAAGTTCTCCGCGATCTGGCGTGCGAGAGATACAGCTGCTCCATCGCGCGCGTGATGCCGACATAACAGAGGCGGCGTTCTTCCTCTATTGCTGCCTCCGTTCCCTCATCAACGGAACGTCCATGCGGTAGATACTTTTCTTCCGTACCAACGATAAAAACGAATGGGAATTCCAAACCTTTTGCACTGTGTAAGGTCATCAACGTCACCAGATCGGTGCTATCGGTATCCATCGTATCTATATCGGCGATGAGTGCCACGTTCTCTAAATAATCCGAAAGGCTCGGTTCCGGTTCGTTCTGCTCATATTCGATGACGGCGTTAATGAGTTCCTCAATGTTTTCGACGCGATTCTGCGCCTCAATGGTATCCTGTGCCTCCAAATTTTTGAGATAGCCGGTTACTTTCAACACATAATCAAGAGCATCGGCAGGCAGCACAGCAGCATCGAATTCATCAAAAATTTTAGCGAAACGTTCCACCTTTGACTGGAGGCCACGGTTAATCGTGGTGATTTCATCGACACGTTGGACAGCCTCAAAGAGCGTAATATCTTCTGCCGCAGCAAAATTGATGAGTCGATCAAGGGTTGTCGCACCGATGCCGCGACTTGGCACATTGATAATACGTCGGAGACTCATGGAATCGTTGGGATTGCACATCACGCGGAGGTAAGCAAGTAGATCCTTGATCTCCATCCGATCATAGAAACCGACACCCCCGACAATCTGATACGGGATGTTTGCCGCTCGGAATGCCTCCTCAAAAATTCGGGATTGTGCGTTGGTTCGATAAAAGATAGCAAAATCTTTGTAGTCTACGCCTTCCGCGTGCCAATCCTCAATTTGTGTGCCGACGTAACCCGCCTCGTCACTTTCGTCCATCGCCTCGTAACAGGTAATCAATTCACCATCTTCCTGTTCAGTCCAGAGTTTTTTCGGTTTTCGTGCTTTATTGTTTTGTACAACGCTCCACGCCGCGTCCAAGATGTTTTGCGTGGAACGGTAATTCTGCTCCAAACGAAGGACATGGGTGTTCGGGTAATCCTGCTCAAAATCGAGGATATTCCTGATGTCGGCACCGCGAAAGGCATAAATAGATTGGTCGTCGTCCCCAACGACACAGATATTCTGTTTCGTGCCAGTTAACAAGCGCACCAGTTCATATTGACAGCGATTGGTATCTTGATACTCATCAACGAGGATATACTCAAATTTGTTCTGATAAAATTTGCAGACCTCGTTTTTTTTATCAAGGAGTTCTACCGTGAAAAGCAGTAGGTCATCAAAATCAAGGGAGTTGTTCAGCCGCAGCGCATCTTGATAAAGTGGATAGACTTCGGCAACAACTCTCTCAAAATAGCCATCAGCAATTCCCTGATACCTCCGCGGCGAAATGGATTCATTCTTGGCACGACTAATGAGGCTGAGGATCGCGCGCGGGTTGTAATCCTTATCGCTATAGTTGAGCTGCTTGAGCACATCTTTGACAAGCGTGGCCTGTTCACCTGTATCAAAGATGGTAAAATCGCGGGTGTAAGCACGTTTTTTGGATCGGGATATGCTTTCAGCCCCAGAGCTCTCGCCTAACTTCTCAATATCCCGACGCAGGATACGCGCACAGGTCGCATGGAAAGTCGACACCCAGAGCTCTCGGCTCACACCGCCTTCTACGAGCGCATCTAACCGCTCCTTCATCTCGTTTGCGGCCTTGTTTGTAAAGGTTACAGCGAGAATGCGGAAGGGGGAAACTTTGTGGTGTTTAATGAGGTGAGCGATGCGGTGTGTGATGACGCGCGTTTTGCCGCTGCCCGCACCAGACAAAATGAGAAGCGGTCCATCGGTATGCTGGACTGCTTCGCGCTGGACATCATTTAAGGAATTTAAAAGCGTATCGGTCAAGTTCTACCCCTTGTCTTGCAGTATTTAAAGAGGGACACACCGGGGCACCGTAACAGACTTACAAACAGCCGGTACAGTACTCTAATTTCATGCTATAAAGTATACACAATTTGGGATTAATTTTGCAAGGGAAAAAATTTCAGCAGCATCTGGTTTACTGATGTAAAAAGGAGAGATAAAAAGGCAAAGGTGCCGCTGCTTTTGAAACAGCGATACCTCATTCATTAAGTATTTCGTAATGCCTTGTAAAAAATAAAGCTACCGGTCGTTGTCATTTCGCAGTCATTTCGCAAACGATTCATGATAATTTCCTTTAGAGGTGGCGGGGATCGAAGTCTCCTCTCGGAGATGTTAGGAAAATCGCAACCATCTTAAGCGTTTTAGTAGATGCCGCCCCTACGGGGCTTAGTTCTGTGAGGTAGCGTTTTTCTACAAAGATACTTAAAGAAACACCCAAGCAAATAAACCCTACGGGATTCAAGAAGGTTTTGAAGTCTTCAAGGTTTTTGTGTAAAATCCGGTTCGGTTGGGGGATTTAGTCTGGGAATAGACTAAATCCATTCCTTGTATTACATTCCGAACCTACCGGGAAAGTGCGTAAGCCCTATTCACGAAAGTGTAAATTATTCGGTCTATTTCTCGCTTTTGACAATAACCTATCTTTCCCCTCATAAAGATCAGACCAATTTCAGATAAGATATTCCTTCAAGAATTGTCCGGTGAAGGAGGCTTTGACTGCTGCAATCTCTTCAGGGGTGCCGTGTGCTAACACCTCGCCACCTTTATGTCCGCCCTCAGGACCGAGGTCGATGACATAATCGGCAGTTTTGATGACATCCAGATGATGCTCAATCACAAGGACAGTATGCTCATTATCAACAATAGGATATGAATTGCTTTATCCTTCCAATGGTTCTTGAACGGAGGAAACAGTTGACTTCAATCTTTGCGTCACGAAAGCGTAGAGACTCATTCCTGATTTCGAGGCTTCGCGTGCCAAGGCGCGATAAAGCTGCGGATCAACAGGGATATTGACGGGTGTCTCATGCTCTTGCCGAGCAGGTGCTTTTGGGACAGGTTCGTGATGTTTTTGATAACTCTCTTTAACCCCTTTCCAAGCAATCGCGAGTTCCCTCAATGCCCCCTCTGGTGTATCCGAAAATGCCGATATATTGGGCATCTCAACAAAATGTGCTAAATAATCACCGTCTTCGTCAAGAAATATGTTGATATTGAATCCGTCAAATACATCTTTATTCATTTTACGTCTCCTGGTCGTATTGCCTGAGAAATTCTTTAACCTGATAGCCTTTTGCCTGTCCTTTTTTAGACTGAATAGGCAGACGGTAACCGACAGGGGAATACCAGATACGATGGCTACCCGTCTGATGGTCAAAGGTCCATCCACATTGAGAAAGCAAAGTTTCAAACTCACGAAAGTGTAAACTATTCGGACTATTTCTCGCTCTTGACAACAACCTATCTCTTCGCCTCATAAAGATTACGCCTATGTCAGACAAGATATTCCTTCAAAAATTGTCCCGTGAAGGAGACTTCGACTGCTGCAATCTCTTCAGGCGTGCCGTGTGCTAACACCTCGCCACCTTTATGTCCGCCCTCAGGACCGAGGTCGATGACATAATCGGCGGTTTTGATGACATCCAGATGATGCTCAATCACAAGCACCGTATGTCCGTTATCAACGAGACGATTGAGACTGTCCAAGAGTCTCTGGACATCTGCGATATGAAGTCCTGTGGTGGGTTCATCTAAGATATATAGGTTATGTTTGCCTCGCTTGAGTTTGCCGAGTTCGCTCGCTAACTTTACCCGTTGCGCTTCACCACCGGAGAGGATCGTCGCAGGGTGTCCGATCTGGAGGTACCCCATACCGAGTTGGTTGAGGACGTTGAGTTTGTGGTGAATCAATCGCTGATCGGCGAAAAAATCAACGCCTTCCTCAATTGACATATTAAGGATCTCAGAGATATTCTTGCCGTTATAAGTAACGTCAAGCGTATCTTCATTATAGCGTGCCCCTTTACAAGTCGGACAGACGACCTCAACATCTGGCATAAAGTGCAGCTGCGTGGTGATCGTGCCTTCACCGTGGCACTCTTCACAGCGCCCGCCTTTGACATTGAAACTGAACCGTGAGGCAGTATAACCTCTTGAGAGCGAGAGTGGTGTGCTGGCAAAGAGTTTGCGGATATTATCGTAAAACTTGATGTATGTGGCAGGATTAGAACGCGCGGAACGCCCAATCGGTGATTGATCAATGTTAATCACATCACTGACGTGTTCGTGTCCTTCGAGTTCATCGTGTGCCCCGTAAAGCGTCCGACTGTCATGATAGATAGAGTGCAGCCTCTTGTAGAGAATCTCGTTGACGAGGGTACTCTTACCGGAACCCGAAGCACCCGTAATGCAGATAAACACGCCAACCGGTATATCTACATCAATGCTTCTGAGATTATTTTCTCTGGCACCGATAACACTTAGGAATTTACCGTTTAAGCTCCGGCGTTGCTTTGGTAGTGGGATCTCTCGTCTTCCACTCAAATAGAGGCCCGTTAAAGATTCGGTGCAGTCAAGAATCGTTTCAAGTTCACCTTGAACGACGACCTTCCCACCGTGGACCCCCGGTCCTGGTCCGAGCTCAATGATATGATCTGCGGCGCGAATTGTGCTTTCATCGTGTTCAACGACGATAACGGTGTTGCCGATGTCCCGTAATTTTCGTAGCGTTTCTATCATCTTGGCGTTATCTTTCGGATGGAGACCGATACTCGGTTCATCAAGGACATAGAGCATACCCATTAACCCTGAACCGATCTGCGTAGAGAGACGGATACGTTGGGATTCACCGCCGGAGAGTGTTGCGGAACGGCGATTCAGATTCAGATAATCGAGTCCGATGCCGAGGAGGAGGTTAATCCGCGTCACAAGTTCATTAATGACGCGATTGCCGGCTTCACGCTGTTTTTCGGGAATATCTGTGATAGTTAACAGGAAATCTCGCAATTCCTCAAAATGCAGTTCGCCAACTTTGTGGATGGTTTGACCGTCAATAGTGACAAGCAGCCGCTGTCGTTTCAGTTTTGCACCGTTGCAATCGGGGCAGGTACGTTCTACCATCACTTTTCGGAGATATTCTTCCATGCCGGAGTGCGCCTCACCCTGTTTCCGATAACGGCGATAGTGTCTATCAATCCGGGTAATGATACCATCAAACCGGATTTTTCGACCGAGATGACGTTTCTCAACAGGTCTTGCCCCTTCTGGTTGTCGGATCGGAAATTCTTCGCCGTGTGTGCCGTGATAGAGGACATCAACAACTTCTTCTGGTAGATCGGCAAAGGCCGTGTCCAAGTCAAAACCGTAGTGTGCAGCGAGACTGAACATAGTTCTGCCATCCCATCTATCGGGATCATAGTTGAAGGCTTGGTGGACGAAGGCACCGTCGGCGATACTCCGCGTCTTGTCGGGGACAAGCAAATTCGGGTGCACCTGTAAGTAGGTGCCAAGCCCTGAGCAGGTTACACATGCCCCGGTCGGTTCGTTAAAGGTAAAGTGATGCGGTCCGAGTTCAGCCATGATTATGCCGTGCTTTGGACATCCGAAACCTTCTAACCGCTCTATTGCGTCCGCCTCGGCATCCTCTGGAAACTGAACATCAAATCGCATAAAGCCCTCCCCTACGAGCATCGCGTGTTCAAGAGAGGCAAGCACCTGTTTATCAATATCCTTTTTAACAAAGAATTTGTCAACAATCACTTGGAGGTCATATTCTTGGTCTGGATCAAGTTCAATTTCCTCGCTGATGTCGTGTTCAATGCCATCAATTTTGACGTGCCTACACCCTTTCGTCCGGATGTCGTCGAAGAGGTAGTCGTAATCTTCGCCGTAGATTTTGAAGACCGGGACATGAATTTCAACTTCAGTGTCTTCTGGCATTGAGAGCATCCGCTCCAAGATCTGATGGTGCGTACGGGTGGGAATCTCAATTTCACAATACGGACAATGCGAGACACCTATCGTTGCAAAGAGCATACGGAGATAGTCCTGCAAATCGGTCATCGTTCCGACAGTGGAGCGCGGGTTCATCGTGATTGTTTTCTGTTCAATAGAAACAACGGGGGACAAACCGTCAATGAAATCAACATCTGGTTTTTTGAGTTGTGTAATAAAGCGTTTGGCGTACGTGGACATCGATTCGAGGAATCGGCGCTGTCCTTCCGCATAAACAGTATCAAATGCCAATGAAGATTTACCCGAACCGCTGATACCCGTAACGACGACGAGTTGGTCTCGTGGAATCTCAAGTTCAATGTTTTGTAGATTGTTTTCTCGCGCCCCTTTAACAGCGACAGTTTGTCTCATGCGTTTCTCCTTTCAAACTATGAATCGGTCATTTTCACAATCATCTAATCTTCGGGCAGGAGACCCCATCCTTTAGGTTTGGGAGGAATGCCCGCTCCTGTAGTTAAAGTTAAGGCGTC